>CAYPNW010000120.1:4386-7413 GCA_964411965.1 uncultured Burkholderiaceae bacterium | reverse complement strand
ACGCCCTTACCAAACGACCTCAATCTCAAGCAGAACTTATTTTGTTATCTCAATTCATTCTCATGAACAGACGCCTTATTGCCGAGGGTAACGCGACACGCGTCTTTCGCTTATGTGCGCTATTTACCTTTATTACGTTGCTTGCTCTGCTAGCGTCCTGCGGCACACCACCCCAAAAACAAGCCACGATACCCGCGACCACCCCAGCACCATCCGCACCAATTCAATCCGCGCAAGTTACCAGTTCGGTGGAAAACAAATCCGACCCCTTGTTGCAATTTTCCGCGCTGGAAGCGCCCCCCGCACCGCGGGAATTTCGCGCCGCATGGGTTTCGACCGTGGCGAATATCGATTGGCCAAGCCGACGTGACTTGAGTACAGATAAGCAAAAAGCGGAAATTGTTGCCATCCTCGACGCTGCACAGCAACTTAAACTCAATGCCATCATTCTTCAAGTGCGACCAAGCGCCGATGCGATCTATGCTTCAGAACTGGAACCTTGGTCGGAGTTTTTAACCGGTACTCAAGGGAAAGCACCTGAACCTTTTTACGATCCTTTACAAGTCTGGATCGAACTCACCCACGCGCGTGGAATGGAACTGCATGCTTGGTTTAACCCGTTTCGCGCGCGCAGCGCGTTGGGTAAATCGATAGTTCATCCTAAGCATGTCAGCAAAAGCCTTCCCCATACCGTGCGGTCGTATGGCGATTTACTCTGGTTAGACCCCGCAGAGCCCGAAGCCACGGCACACACCTCCGCCGTCATTCTCGATGTGGTACGTCGATACGCGATTGATGGTGTGCATATTGATGATTACTTTTACCCTTACCCGATTAAACAAGCAAATGGGCAAGAGCTTGATTTTCCTGACGAGAAGCCTTGGAACGCCTATATCCAAAACGGGGGAACCTTGGTGCGCGCCGACTGGCGACGCGAGCACGTGAATAAGTTGGTCGAATCCTTGAACCGGCAAATCCATCAAATCAAACCTAGCCTTAAATTTGGTATTAGTCCTTTTGGCATTGGGCGCCCCGATCGTTTACCTAATGGAATCGCTGGTTTTAGCCAATACGATAAGTTATATGCGGACGTCGAACTCTGGCTAGAGAAGGGTTGGCTAGATTACCTAGCGCCGCAATTGTATTGGCCTATCGATCAGACACCGCAAGCATTTAAAGTGTTGCATGCTTACTGGCTGAGTCAGAATCCGATGAATCGTCACGTTTGGCCAGGCTTATTTACCAGCAAGATAGATCAAAGTGAGAAATCGTGGAAAGTGGAAGAGATTCAACGCCAAGTGGAAGCGACCAGAGAGTTTGCAGCCGGTGGTCATATTCATTTCAGCATGATTGCCTTACTCCAGAATAGACGAAACCTACGGCAAAAACTCTCTGTCGAGCAGTACCAAGCGCCAGCATTGGTACCTGCCTCAGCATGGCTCCCCAGCGCCGCGTTGCTGGCGCCCGAGCTCAAACGCAACTTAGCTGACAAAACCATCGAGATCAGCGTTCAAAACGGTGTGGGTGGGCAAGGTAATTCTGGCGCGAGATTACTGGCAATTTGGAAGCGATATCAACAGCGTTGGGTGTTTTCGGTGCAGAGCTTGGCAGACAAACAAATTTCGGTTGCAGACGACACGGAACTTGGTGCTGTCGAGCAAATCACCGTCAGTCTGGTCGGGCAAAATGGCGTAGAAAGTCCGCGCAAAAACCTCAAGCTAAAGTAAGTATTTCCATTTCCAAATCAATGGTGTCTAGGGAATCCGTAGACAGTGCTGTAGCACGGCAAGGCGAAGGTAACAACGACACGATAGCTTTAGGGAAACTCTGATTAAGTTACTGCGCGACCAAATTTTGAACCTGCGACGCCGGCTACCGTGCTCGCTGTACAGTCGTACAGGTGCGCTTCTCGATTCAAACTTTGGCCGCTCGCTACACTTAATCAGAGCTTCCTTAGAAATGGATAAATACAGTTTAGCGCTGCGTTGCTGCGCTGGGCGGCAAATGATTGTGTTCATTGTTCACAGCGGAAACCGGCGCGACTAGGGGCAAAATAATAGTGAAGCATGCACCTGCGCCGACTTCACTCTCTACCTTGATGCTTCCGCCTAGAATGTTTTCAACTAAATTGTAAACAATGTTCAGACCTAAGCCACTGCCTCCCCGCCCCAATTTGGTGGTAAAGAAGGGATCGAAAACGCGCGGTAAATTTGCTGAGGGAATGCCATTACCATCATCGGTCACAGTGATTTTGACTTGGTCTTGATCGAGCAGCGCCGCATCAACATTGACCAAACCACCTTCGCGCCCTTCAAACGCATGGATCAAGGCATTGTTGATTAAATTGGTTAACACTTGGCCTAATGGACCTGGATAACTTTCCATGGAAATATTCTGCGCAATCGTGCTCACCAGTTGGTGCGAAGTACGTCGCATTGAAGGACGCAAAGTGAGCAAGATTTCTTCAACAGTCGCATCCAAAAGAAACGTGCGGCGGTTCTCACTACTTTGATCGACAGCCACCTGTTTAAAACTCGACACAAGGTTGGCAGCAACACGCATGCTGCGCATGAGAATTTCTGTACCTTCGCGATTTGATTGAACGAAAGCGTCTAAACGACTGCGGGTAATGCCTTGCGCTACTTCACACGAAAATGCGTTCACTTGATCCTGCAACGTGCTCGCAACTGTCAGGCTATTACCAATTGGCGTATTTAACTCATGTGCCACACCAGCAACCAACGCGCCCAATGCTGCCATTTTCTCGGCTCTGACCAGTTCGGTTTTGGCGAAGGTTAATTGATTCACGGCGTCCGACAGCATCTTGGTACGTTCTTCAACACGCTTTTCCAAGTTGGCATTGAGATCCAAAATATTGCGTTCGTATTGGTAATTACGGGTCACATCATCAAATGCCAAAATCAGCATGCGTTTATCGCCCGTTGAGACAACTTTACCGGAAATTTCACACAAAATTTCCGTGGTTTCGTCGCTCTTGTACATCCAAGTTTGGAAGTTTGCAATTTC
>CAYPNW010000120.1:0-4286 GCA_964411965.1 uncultured Burkholderiaceae bacterium | reverse complement strand
GCTAAGGCCGACTTAATGAAGCTTTCCCATACTTCGTTTTCAACTCTATCTGTCGACAGTTCAACACGCAGACGCCCCGTCTGTATGCCGCTATACATAATGTCACGCTCTTCAATCAAGCTGGATTTTGCATTTTTTTTAAGGCCTTGTTTGGTCAAAAAGTCTTTTCCGTATTCATCGGTAATGGAGATTCTGACGACATCTGGATTGCGCAAAACCGCATCAACCAATTCAGTTGCAATCCCGCGGTCTAAATTCCACAAGGCCATACCCATGCCGCGCGCTAGCATGTCAGCATATTGCTGCATGGGTTGTCGCACGCGTAGATCAATTTCTGTATCAAAACGATTGTTTACCTGAAACACGCCGAGAATGAGCGCGGGAACGACAATACCTAAGGTAATTCCAAGAAATAGAATTTGGCGCAGTGAGAACGACCACTTGTTCGAGGGTTTGCTTGGATTATCTAGGTCTAACGACATGCGGGAATTTGAGCGTTAAATTGGGCTAAAAAATCGGGTTGCGCTTGGAGAAAGCGTTTACTGAAATACACATGCATAGGGCGATTTTGCGCGACCACTGTGCGAAACATTTTCGGATTCACATTCTGATTCTTCATTGCTTCAGCAATCGCTAAATCTCCCACCAAAATTGCTTCAGCACGACCCGCCATGAAGGCGACTAACAATTGTTGCTCAGATAGCGGCTTTAATACGACGTTATAGTTCTCTGTTTCCAGCGTTTTGAGCCGCTTTGATCCAAAAAACGCGCCCACCTTTGCAGTGCGTTTAAATTCGTCTGAGAGCGGATCAAGTTTGCTGTCCCAAGGCAGCAACCATATCCACTTCTGCGCGGCGATGACTTCTGAAGCCTCACCCCACATGAGGCGATCCGGGGTTGCTGCGGCGGGAAACATGCCATCTTCTTCCCCTTTTTCGGTCAGCATTTGTGCACGTTGCCAGGGGTAGACCGTAATGATGTAGGGGCGATTTAAGCGTTTGAATACGCAATCAATAACATCAACGGCGATGCCTTTAAAGGATTTATCGGCTTGATAACTACCATACGGCTCCTCTTCACGCGTCGCAAGGCGAACGGGTGCGAGCGCGAAGCACGTCGAAGCAAAATATGCGCAAAGCATGACTGCAATAGCGAATTTTTTCAGCATGTTTGCCTGCCTGTCATGGGATACCCCATCAGGAATTCTTAGAACACCATCGAAGTCTCACGCATAAACAACAAACTTAAACCACAAACCACTGTAAAAGCTCATTTTTTTTGATGAATTTTCAATGATACCGCCAGCGTTTTTACGACCACTAGTCTACTCGCATGGTGCAAAAATACAATTGATACTAAACAACTTATAAGCAAGGATTTGCGTACTTTTAGCGATTATTGCGCAAAAGCAATGCCGCCCATTGAAGTCTTATTCCATTTCCAAATCAACTGTGTCTAGGCGACGAGTCGCAGACAGAGCTGCAGCACGGCAAGGCGAAGGCAACTACGACACGATAGCTTTAGAAATGGAATTACAATGCCACCTGCAGCAATTCCACATGTTCGGCGGTATCTAACGCATACCCGATACCACTAGGCAAGACACAGCTATCCCCGACATACAAGGTGTGCGCCCCAATCTCTGGGCTTCTGATCAACAGTTGACCTGACAATACGAAGAAAAAGAGAAATTCCCCTTCAACCAGCGTGACGGGAGAAATCAATTGTGCTCCCAGCGGAGTGGAACCGACACTGCGTAGAACGGTCACGTTGGCCAAGCCTGCAGTGGCTTCGGCAATACCCGTGTCGCGCATTTCGAAGCCCTGTTGAGGAGCTGCGGTCCAAGTTGCCGATTGCGCACTATGCTTCACAAAACGTTGTTGTTGAAATAGGCGGGAGGGATCCCACTTTTCGGTCGGCAGACTCATCTCAGGATCGCCACAAGTTTCGTGAATAGCGGGGCAACCAATTTCTATGACTTCCAAGCCGCCTGACGCCTCCAAAACACGATGGCGAATTTCTGGTGGTTGCAACACACAGTCGCCCGCTTGCAAAATAAACGGTGGGCCTTGATCTTCATAGACCAAGCGCACCCAACCCGTCTTGCAGTAAATCATTTGAAAGCGCACACGGTGAAAATGGACGTAATCGGCAACGGGTCCAGCGTCGGGAATGCAAATGTGCGAGGCCACAAAACGCCCCCCTAGCCTCGATGGAATCAGATCGCGATACAGCATGCCAGCGCGCCCTTTGCCCCAACCTGCGCCGTCGCCAACCCTGGTCAACACGAACTCTTGTCGGGCCTCAGGCAACACCAGTGCTGGGTTTGCATCAATTAGCTCGATGACCAGTGCGTCGGGGCCCAGCAAAATCGGTGGCGTACCCTCAGGTAGTTTGCTGATATCGCACAGCAAACGTAAATGTTGGGGAATGACGTCTTTTGGCTCCACCTGCTCTAGCCTCAAGCTGCATCCATAGGCATTTAGCACAGCGACGCTGGGCGCATCAGAAGGCATGATCATGCGAACTTTGAATCCCAATTGTTGGGTTAAGAAGGCGAGACTAAGATCGAGATCACTGCAAGCTAACACCGTTTGTACGGAGAGCACAGAAGCAGCAATCTTAGGTGCAGAAATTTGGTTCATCGTTAATGCGATTAATTGTTTATTAGGAGTTGGTTTCGGCTCGGGTATTTAAACGAAGAAAGCCATCCGAGTTTTTTCGAGGTTCATGGAAAAACATACTTTTCTAAAATTTTTTGCGTGCTGCCATTTGTAGAAAAAAAATTATACCTAGCACAGTATTTTCTTAAAACGCTTTAAAATTAGGCGGAAAATGCCAAGTTATTTGAAGTTTTTATGGAGTATGTACTTATTCATGTCATCGAAGCTGCATTACGCTTAGCCTAAGATGACAAACTTGGCGTACAAAGTTCACGGTGCAGGTCGCAAACAGTTGAGCAATGCCGCGAGAATACCCTCCTCCCAAATGCTTAAACTGGAATGCTCACCCCGATGTGTTTCAGGGTCGGCTGCGCTGCCGCCGTGTGCGTAAATCACGCCGTTGCCTGTGTCGGGGTCAAACACAAAGCCGGACTCTAAACCGTAGGCAAACCCCAAATGCCCAAAACCCGTGAACGGTACGCCATTTAATGCACCCAAATAATCGCCATGTTGCTTGCCAGCCTTGCCAGTGAAATGCTGTAAACCAAGTGACCACGCCTGAAACAAGCCTTGCTCGGTATCGCCGTTTTTTGCGTCCTCATCGTAACGCCAATGCTCATGCAATAAGGCGGCAACGCTGCTGGGCTGAAGAAGTTGTACGCCATCCAAACTGCCCTTGCCGATGAACATCTGCATCAAGCGACCCAAGCCGCCGACGCTGATTCTGAGGCCACCTTGCGGACTAAATAAAGTTGGGTTAGAGCCAAGTTCGTAACGTCGCAATTCCTCGCGTGGCGCAGGTTTTTTTCCCTGCACATCATCGACTTGCGCGTTCCAGGGTCCTCTCGCATTCCAAATCTCATTGCTTTGTTTGCGGTACAGCGTCGCAAGCTGTTGGATATCCTCAGCCGGCAAACTATCTACATTAAACGCGCCTCGTATCTTGAGTGGTTGTAAGACCAACTTATGCATCAAGTGGTCAAAGCGTTCACCACCTGCTTTTTCCATGATGGCCGCGATCACGCCAAAGTTCAGATTCACATAACTAAAATACAAACCGGGTGATTTTGGCGACCATTGCGTACCTTGACCGTAATGCGCTGCGCCGGGGACAAGAAAGCTTTGCAAGGTCTGGCCAAATGGAAAGCTATAACCCGCATCGTCACGTAAAGACGATTGGTGCGTCAACAGCATGCGGGTGGTAATCACCCGTTTCGGGAAATGCGGATTCCTTAACGTGAAGCCCAAATAGTCGCTGGCGTCACGATCTAAATCTAACTTACCTTGCTCAACTAAAACCATCGCGCCAATCGCCGTGACCATTTTTGAAATAGAGGCAATGCGATACAAAGTATGTTCGTTCGCTGGCAAGCTCTTCGACGGATCCTTCGCATCTATGCGGCGCGAACCAAACTGTGCCTGATAAACCACCTGCCCATTGTTGATAGCCATAGCAGACAAACTTGCCAACTCTTGCCCAGGCTTTTCAACGACCAAACGTAAGTGCTGATCAACTTCCTTCGCCGCAGGACAGCTATTCGATGGAGGCGTGGCATTAGCATTGTTTGGCATAGCGGTGACGAAAAAAAATGCAAAAACTAAAGGTAGGTGTTTATTCATAAT
>CAYPNW010000119.1:4653-7472 GCA_964411965.1 uncultured Burkholderiaceae bacterium | reverse complement strand
ACTCACGAGCGAAGACGATTTCTCTTTGCGCACCAAATGCCGCCAAGAGCGCCTCCGTCGTTTCGATGATGCGATGCGGTGCCTCATAAAAAATTAAGGTTGCCGGTAGGGACACTAAGGCTTGTAATTGTCGCTCCCGTTGGCCTGACTTCGCAGCGAGGAACCCGACAAAATAAAACTGGTCTTGCACCAAGCCGCTGACAGACAGCGCGCTAATGGCCGCCGACGCCCCCGGTAAAGGGCTGATGGGTAGCTCAGCAGTGCGCACAGCATCGACAATTTTCGCACCGGGATCAGAAACGCCTGGCGTTCCTGCGTCGGAAACCAAGGCGACTCTTTCGCCCGCCTGTAGCCTTTGCACGATCTTCTCGGCCACCTCGCGCTCGTTGTGCTGGTGGGCGGCGATGAGTGGTTTATGCAATCCGTAGCGCGTCATCAATTGGGCGGTATTGCGGGTGTCCTCGCAGGCAATCACGTCGACTAAATTCAGACAATGCAGGGCGCGTAGGCTAATATCCGCAATATTGCCTATCGGTGTGGCGACTACATATAATGTGCCGGTTGGAAAGCTTTGTTGTGCCACTTCTTGCATCAGGTTTTGCACGCCTGCAGTGAGGGTAGTAACGGAAGAATTTGGATGAGTTGTCATGGGCAATTTGCTGCGCCGAGAAATAGGATGGATGAATAGACTATGACGGATGCTACATGGTTAAGCAAGCGCTTAGCAAATTTGCGTACATCACGCCAACGCACGGGCGACCTTGGCGAAGAGCAGGCTTTACATTATCTCGAAAGCAAGGGCTGTCAATTGTTACAGCGTAGTTTCGTTTGTAAAGGTGGTGAGATTGATCTCATCATGCGCGATGGCAACAGCTTGGTGTTTGTCGAAGTGCGCAAGCGCGCCACGGCGGCATTTGGCGGTGCCGCAGCGAGTATTACACCGACCAAGCAAAAACGCATGACACTCGCAGCGCAGGCCTATCTACAAAGTTTATCAACTCTGCCCGCTTGTCGTTTTGATGCCGTGCTAATCGAAGCAGAACAAATCTCTTGGTTGAAAAACGTGATCACCGCTTAGGCGAGTTCGTCGACGCCAATAGTGCATACTAGAGACCTCTGCACAACTGTAGCGAGCGGCCGAAGTTTGCTTCGAGAAGCGCACCTGTACGACTGTACAGCGAGCATCGCAGGAGCAAAATTCGGCCGCGCAGTAAGTTGCGCAGAGTCTCTATTTTGCAGCGCTGAAAGAATGAATCAGCGAGTTTGCGCGAGCGCTGCCTTATAATCGATATTATGAAAAACCAACGCATACAATCGCACTTTCAAGAAAGTGCCGAACTTAAAATCCAAGCGGCCTCGGTACTCGCCGGGCCGATCGAAGAAGCCACTGAGCTGATGTTTGCCGCCTTAGCCAATGGCAATAAAATTCTTGCTTGTGGCAATGGCGGTTCTGCCGCTGATTGCCAACATTTCGCCGCTGAACTGGTGGGACGTTTTGAGCGGGAGCGTTTGCCTTTGCCCGCGCTAGCACTAACGACGGATACCTCCATCTTAACAGCGCTTGCTAACGACTATAGTTTCAATGAAGTCTTTGCTAAACAAGTGCAGGCTTTCGGTCAAGCGGGCGATGTTTTATTAGCGATAAGCACCTCAGGAAATTCCACTAGTATCTTGAACGCTGTCAACGCGGCCCATGAACGGGAAATGCTCGTGGTTGCCCTGACTGGCAAAGGCGGAGGCGCGTTGGCGAAACTTTTGAGCGATGCGGATGTCAATATCTGTGTGCCGCATGACCGCACCTGCCGCATTCAAGAGGTGCACTTATTAACCATACACGTTTTGTGTGACGGCATCGATGCCGCATTATTTGGAGGAGATGCAAATGAGTAAGACTATTTTTCAAAAATTGAAGCGACCGGTGTTGCTGGCGAGTTTCTGTTGTATTGCCGTGAGCACACTGCAAGGTTGCGTGGAGCTCATAGTAGGTAGTGCTGTGGTCGGCACCTTCGCTGCTACCGATCGCCGCACCTTGGGTGCGCAAACGGAAGATAAAGCGATCGCAATTAAAGGCGAATCGCGATTAAACCGCGCCTTTGGCGATGCGGCTCATATCAATGTCAACACTTTCAATCGCCGTGTGCTCTTGACGGGTGAAGTGGCCGATGAAAAAACTCGCGAGGCGGCAGAACGTGAAGTTCGTGCGATAGAAAACGTACAAGCTGTCTCGAACGAAATCCAAATTGCACCGCTCGCTAACTTTTCTGCCCGATCCAATGATTTATTGCTCACAACAAAAGTGCGCGCATCGTTTGTTGATACGAAAGATTTGTATGGCAGTGCGTTCAAGATTGTGTCGGAAGCTGGCGTCGTGTATTTACTAGGACGAGTGACGCAACGAGAAGGTCAACTTGCTGGCGAGGTTGCTGCGGGTGTCAGTGGTGTGCGAAAAGTCGTGAAAGTTTTCGATTACATCACCGAAGAAGAACTCAAGCGTATGCTGTCAACACCAAGCAAGAATGAATCGGCGGAAGAAAGCAAAGACGCTAAATAGTCTTTCTCTCTAATGTTGAGGGAGCATTGATTAAGTGTAGCAAGCGGCCAAAGTTTGGATCGAGAAGCGCACCTGTACGAAAGTACAGCGAGCACGTTGGTTCACTATTTGGTCGCGCAGTAACTTAATCAGTGCCTCTCGAAGCAAAGAAGTCCAAAGTCACACCACGACGGCGAAAAGTGCATCAACGTCGTTAAAATCGTCAGCAAATTTGCCGTCATTTTTTAACGAAACACAAGGAGTTGCCATGCTAGGTTTTCTTATTTTT
>CAYPNW010000119.1:1171-4553 GCA_964411965.1 uncultured Burkholderiaceae bacterium | reverse complement strand
GCCGTCATTTTTTAACGAAACACAAGGAGTTGCCATGCTAGGTTTTCTTATTTTTTTCGGTATCGTGCTTGCCATCGTGTTTTGGGCAATTAGTGTTTATAACAATCTTGTTAGTTTTCGCAATCGTTTCAAGAATGCGTTTGCGCAAATCGATGTGCAGTTAAAGCGGCGCTACGACTTGATCCCTAATTTGGTGGAGACAGTCAAAGGCTATATGAAACACGAGCGGGAAACACTGGAAGCGGTGATTTCTGCACGTAACCAAGCGGTGATTGCAAATAATAAAGCGGGTTTGAATCCAGCCGATGCGAGCGCGGTGCAACAGTTGTCTGCGGCTGAAGGTACCTTGACCGCTTCTTTAGGGAAAATGTTTGCCTTGTCCGAAGCCTACCCCGATCTGAAAGCCAACGAAAACATGATGCAGTTGACGGAAGAGTTGACGGGAACTGAAAACAAAATTGCGTTTTCTCGTCAAGCCTACAACGACAGCGTCATGCAGTACAACATCGCTGTTGAGCAGTTTCCTGGTTCGATTTTCGCCAATATGTTTGGTTTTAGAACCGGCGAATTACTGCAATCCATCGAAGCACCTGAAGAACGTAAAGCGGTAAAAGTGTCGTTCTAATTTTTACACGACCAGATACTCTAAGGGTGCAGCAGCACTGCTAAACCAAGATCTACCAACGGATTGCACATCGCTACGTAATGAACTTCTTTGAACAGCAAGACCAGGCGCATCGGCAAACCAAGAAGCTGATGATTTTGTTCGTGTTAGCGGTTATCTGCATCACTGTGGCAGTCAACCTTGTTTTAGCACTTGCTTGGATTTGGAGTACAGGTGAACCCTTACGTGGTCGCCACCATTTCCCGCACGGCTTTTTTCTCGTGAATACTGGACTCACTTTGTTGTTCATTGTGGGCGGTACTTTGTTAGAAACTTTTCGTCTGCGCGATGGTGGTGATGCTGTGGCACAAATGGCGGGCGGGCGCTTAGTGGCCTCCGCCACCTCGGATTTGCAAGAACGGCGTTTGCTCAATATTGTCGAGGAAATGGCTTTAGCCTCCGGTGTGGCATGTCCGCGGGTTTATGTGCTTGATCAGGAAGACACAATCAATGCGTTCGCGGCAGGTTACCACCAGAACGAAGCCGTGGTGGCGGTGACCCGCGGTACCATTGCACGTTTAACGCGCGATGAATTGCAAGGCGTGATTGGGCATGAATTTAGCCATATCCTTAATGGCGACATGCGCTTAAACATTAAGCTGATCGGGGTCCTGTTTGGCATACAAATGATTGCTGGTTTTGGCGAACTGCTGATGGAAATTGGCGCGCGCTCGGGCTCTTCGCGTGGACGTGACGACAAAGGGGCGTCGGCCCAGCTCATGCTGATTGTGATCGGTGCGCTGCTGTATGCGGTTGGTTACATCGGTATTTTCTTTGGACGCTTAATTAAATCAGCCGTGTCGCGCCAAAGGGAGTTTTTGGCAGATGCGAGTGCTGTGCAATTTACGCGCAATGCCGATGGAATTGGTGGCGCACTACGAAAAATCGGCGGCTTGGGTCGTGGTAAAGACAGCGGTTCCCGCATCGCCAATTCTCATGCAGAACAGTTTTCTCACTTGTTTTTAGCCGCCGCGCGACCCAAATTTTTATCCGGTTTGTTTGCAACCCACCCACCTTTGGAAGAGCGGTTGAGGCGCATCTATGGACGTTCAGTGGGCATGTTGGATGCCGAGGAGTTGGCGAGCGAGGCGTCGCCAGCGGAATTACCACAAGGCTTTTTTGGTTTCGGCGCACGCCAGTTTCAGGCAGTTCAAAGCGCCACTGCAAACACCACTGCGAACACCATTTCTCAATTCGCCGAAAGCGCAGAACACGCTTTATTGCGTGGCTCAACATTAGAGTTGCTGCCAAAATCGGAAAACACAGTGCGGTCGACAGCAGAAGCGGTTGAACGTCAGGCCGCAAGACCTGCGCCCCAAGGTATGCAAATCCCTGCGGAATTGTTGGGTGCGGCGCGCGATCCGTTCGCCGCTTCTGCGTTGGTGCTTGCCTTATTATTGGATGACAACGATGGCGCCAGTTTTCAAGTGCAAAAAGATCTCATGCTGAGCAGTGCCGCGAATCAATGTTCTTTATCGCTCCTCTTATTTGATTTGTTAAAAACGGTGCCGCGCAATATGCGTCTTCCACTACTGGATCGGGCTATGCCAGCCTTAAAGAGCATGTCTGACGCTCAGCGCATGAGTTTATTAGGCTTAGTGAGCCGCCTCATCGCCGCAGATAAAAAAGTTTCCCATGGCGAGTTTGTTTTGCAAACCGTGTTGGATCGCCGTCTGAGTCCAGGTGCAGGAAGGGCAGTGTCGGTAAGGTTTTCGCGTCTTGAAGATTGTCAGCACGAAGTACGCTTGCTAGTTGGGCTGGTTTATCGTTCTCGAAGTAAGGAACTGCCCATCGGTGCGCTTGTTGACAAGGTGCAGACATCACTTCCGGCATTGTCTTGGGTTGTTGAGGCTCAGCAACTGGTTGCTGAAACTGATTTTTTCGAAGTGCGTGCCGCTTTGCAGCAAGTGAATCAATTAGCACCTTTGGTGAAACCTATTTTGATACGCGTCTTGCTGTTAATTGCTGAAGAGCCTATGTCGCCGGCCTCTAGCGAGTTATTACAAGCGATTTGTGCGGCAATTGATGCGCCCGTACCGAATTTGATTGCACAGCAAAGTGAGCCATTAAAAACGGCTAACTAGTGATTTCACCTAGCGCTTCGGTGGAAACGAAGAGCGTTTACATCCGACAAACAATCGCCGCACTGGCAATCAGATCTTCGATCAAACTAAGCGACATTTTGCCCGACATAAAGTGGGGACTGAGTGTTGGCGATGCAGAATATTTCAACAGGATTGAGGGATTGATCTTATTAAGGTTTGCTTCGCCCATGGTCCATCCTGCATAGCGCCGTTCGTCTATTTCCTCATAGTTCAGTAAAATTACATCGGTGTGGCGTTTGTCTTTCAGTATATGGGCATACAAATTGTTCACCTGCACGCGCCCACCTTCTAGCACCTGCAAAAACACTTTGTCGCTATGGCAAAGGATGCCAGTGATTCCATATTGAGGATTTTTTTCGCGTGATTGTTGCATAACAGTTTTCACAATGTCAGCCATATTCTCATCAACGAGATGGCTAGCGTAAAGAAGGCGAACTAACATGGCTTTGACTTTCGAAATGAATAAGTTTTAGTGTTTGATCAGTGTCAAAAATTCGCGCCGTAAATTCGCATCTTTTAAGAGGGAGCCATGCATGACGCTATTGATCATTTTGGCTTCAATGTCTTTCACACCGCGCCAATGCATACAGAAATGATCTGCCTCCATGACGAC
>CAYPNW010000119.1:0-1071 GCA_964411965.1 uncultured Burkholderiaceae bacterium | reverse complement strand
ACGATCCAAAAGACTCAAGTCTTTGTCCATACTTTGAGAAACCAACTCGTGGGTTTGTTTGCAGTTAATTATTGGTCGCATACGAAAAAAGAAAGTTGTGCCCGCGGCGCAACTTAGTGTTTCACCGCGAACCAGTTCAAATCGAGGCATTCTCGCAAACGTAAACGCGCACGATACAAGAGAACCCATAGGTTAGACGAAGTAATCTGCAATTCCTTACAAATTTCTTCGGTATCGAGCTCCAACCATTCCCGCATCATAAAAACACGGGCGGTTTTATCGGGCATTTTTTCTAAACAGGTTTCTAAAACTTTAAAGAAGTCCTTTTGTTCTAAGGTGCCTTCTGGTTCCCCCCAGGAACGTGCCATGTCGATGGTATGGCCATTTGCTTTGAACAAGCTATCGACCAGATCGGCTTCAGATTCGTCATCCTCTGTCTGCAATTGTTTTTCCTTGCCTGCGGCACGCATGCAATCGATGATCTTGTATTTTAAGATGCCTGTGACATAGGTACGCAATGAGGATTTTCCGGCGAAACTGTCGGGCTTCTCCAAAACCGCAAGGAGCGTCTCTTGCACCGCATCATCAGCACTACTTTCGTTACGCAATTGCAGCATCGCAAAGCGAAGTAGCACGGGGCGCATTGCTTCTAACTGATGGTGCAGGTTTAGTAATGGGTTCATAGTGTCTTGGTTACAAGGACGATTGTTTTGGCTTAAATTAAGGGGTAATCAATGCTGCAGCGCAAGAATATCATCTTAGGTTGCACTCTTGATTGGTGCAAGCGCAACTTTTGATATCGTTTGCATTTGAAACTCGTCATGATAATGAAACTTTAACGCAGCAGTATGACATTTCGCTTACGCAGCTCACTCAGTCGGATTTCAAATAATTGGCGCTGGTTAAAAAGGAAACTTCAAAGAAGTTTGAATGTTGCTTTCAAACCAACTTGCATTCTAAACTATGTTTGCATTGGCGTTCAAATGAGGCTCCATGTTTTCGCTGTAAAATAAACTGCCGATATTTAAAAACCATGAAAGATACGACCAAAATGACCAATCTTGCATCAAC
>CAYPNW010000118.1:0-7557 GCA_964411965.1 uncultured Burkholderiaceae bacterium | reverse complement strand
CTTAAACCCAGATTTTCCATTAGGATTTGTGACGATGGCGGATGCATTTTTCGAGACAGTTTTGTTGCGAATGAGGCGCCAATAGCGAGCTATTGGCAACGAAGAGCAGCGAAAATGACCGAAATGCGCCGCCAACGCACAAATAGCGCTGTAAGCGCGCCTACTGGAAAATCTGGGTTAATGCCGTACCACAGATACTCTCCATTTTTTGTTCGTTTTTGAGCCATTTGCGCTTGCAGTATGGGCGGAATGGAAATTTACTGGAGCCTAGTATGTTTGCGTTTGCATTGTATGCCCGCTTACCCGTAACGAGCCCTCAAATTTAATCATGTCAAAATCAATGATTTCCACAACCAAGGTCATTCATCATCCGTATGTCGCGCCGGACGGCTTTGCTGCGTTTCCGATGGCGATTCATCATGCGTCCACCGTGGTATTTCCGAATGTCGCGGCAATGCGCTCAAGCAGTTGGCAGGATAAATCCTCCTATACCTATGGTTTGCATGGCACACCGACGAGTTTCACTCTTGAGGCGAGGTTGGCCAATATTGAGGGCGGTGAGCATTGTTTGTTGGCACCAAGCGGCTTGGCAGCTATTTCATTAATCGATTTCGCGTTTCTTAAAACGGGTGACGATGTTCTGATTCCTGATAATGCCTACAATCCGAATCGCGAATTAGGACAATGGCTGACGGATCAATTTGGCATTTCCGCGCGCTACTACGACCCAATGCTGGGTGAAAAAATTGCGGATGTCATTCAAGCCAACACCAAGTTGATTTGGACTGAGGCGCCGGGTTCTGTTTCCATGGAGGTGCCCGATATTCCAGCTATTTGCCGCGCCGCGCATGCGCGTGGTGCGTTGGTGGCGCTTGACAATACCTGGTCAGGCGGCATCGCTTTCGCCGGATTCGAGCACGGCGTTGATATTGTGATGCAAGCGCTGACGAAATATCAGTGCGGCGGATCAGATGTGCTCATGGGTGCAGTGATCACTCGCGACAAGATACTCAATGCAAAACTACAAGCGGCGCACATGCGACTTGGCTACGGCGTTGGCATGGACGATGTATATCTTGTGTTGCGCAGCTTATCGACGTTGAAATTGCGTTTTGAAGCGCATGACCGCAGTGCGCGCGAAATCGCCCAGTGGCTGAAGACACGCCCTGAAATTAGTAAAGTTTTGCATCCCGCCTTGGGCGATTGTCCAGGGCACGAATTTTGGAAGCGTGATTTCAAAGGCGCAGGTGGCTTGTTCTCTGTTTTGTTCCGTGAGGATTTTTCAGAACAGCAAATTGATCGCTTTGTTGATGGCCTCAAATTATTTAAGATTGGTTACAGTTGGGGCGGCGCACATAGCTTATGCGTGCCCTATCGAATCGAAAAAATACGCAAAACTTGGACCGAACATGGCGTGCTGGTACGCTTCAATATTGGCCTTGAAGAGGCGCAAGATCTAATTCATGATATTTCTCAAGCCTTAGATTTGTTGGCTTGAGTTTGCCTGCCGTAGGTCATGGCGGTAGAGAAGAATTCGGCATCAGAGAAAGATTTTTCAAAGCAGAAAATTTGCGAAAACGGCATTCATGTTCATCAAAAACATG
This sequence comes from uncultured Burkholderiaceae bacterium, assembly GCA_964411965.1. Taxonomy (GTDB): domain Bacteria; phylum Pseudomonadota; class Gammaproteobacteria; order Burkholderiales; family Burkholderiaceae_D; genus Undibacterium. Next base: position 5,953 of record CAYPNW010000118.1, on the reverse strand, counting down.
CGCCGTGATGTATAATTTGAATTTCCCGCTTGTGCCGTACGGCACCATCTGCAATGACCAAGTTTGTATTCGTTACTGGAGGCGTCGTCTCCTCACTGGGTAAGGGCATTGCCGCCGCTTCCCTTGCTGCAATTCTTGAGTCGCGTGGTCTGAAAGTGACCATGCTTAAACTCGATCCCTATATCAACGTTGATCCCGGTACTATGAGTCCCTTCCAACATGGCGAAGTATTCGTCACGGAAGACGGTGCAGAAACCGATCTTGATCTTGGTCACTATGAGCGATTCATTAGTGCCAAAATGAAGAAGGTCAATAATTTTACAACCGGGCAGATTTACGAATCTGTTATTCGCAAGGAACGGCGTGGTGAATACCTCGGTAAGACAGTTCAGGTTATTCCTCACATTACCAACGAAATTCAAGACTACATTTATCGTGGCGCTGAAGGTTTTGATGTTGCCTTGGTCGAAATCGGTGGCACTGTTGGTGATATCGAATCCTTGCCGTTTCTCGAAGCAGCACGTCAATTAAGTTTGCGCGCTGGGCGCAACGCTGCGGCATTTGTGCATTTGACTTTAGTGCCTTATTTAGCGTCAGCAGGCGAACTCAAAACAAAACCAACCCAGCACAGCGTTCAAAAATTGCGCGAGATCGGTATATCGCCAGATGCATTGTTGTGCCGCGCAGATCGTCCAATTCCTGACGATGAGCGGGCGAAAATTTCGCTGTTCTCAAACGTGCAGGAAGATGCCGTGATCTCAGTTTGGGATGCGGACACTATTTATAAAATCCCGCAAATGTTGCACGATCAAGGTCTGGATAAGATCGTCTGTGACCGCTTAGGTATTAATCCACCACCCGCGAATTTGGCGATGTGGGATAAATTGATTTACGCCTTAGAAAATCCCAAAGAAGAAGTCACCATCGGTATGGTGGGTAAATATGTCGATTTGACCGAGTCATATAAATCATTGACCGAAGCCTTAAGGCACGCAGGTATTCACACGGAAAGCCGCGTCAACATCGAGTATGTTGATTCGGAAGAGATTGAATTGCATGGCACAAAAGCCTTAGAAAAGTACGATGCGATTTTGGTTCCCGGTGGCTTTGGTAAGCGCGGTGTTGAAGGTAAGATTTTGGCGGCACGCTACGCACGCGAACATAAAATTCCGTATTTAGGTATTTGTTTGGGAATGCAAGTCGCGCTGATTGAATATGCCCGTAACATGGCGGGGCTCAGCAAAGCAAATTCAACTGAATTTGATGTAGAGACCGAGCAACCAGTGGTGGCACTTATCAACGAATGGCAAAACCATGACGGCAAAGTTGAAATTCGTGATGAGAATTCAGATTTGGGTGGCACGATGCGCTTAGGAGCGCAGACCTGCGCGGTAAATCCCGGTACGTTGGCGCACGAAATTTATGGTGACTCTGTCACAGAGCGTCACCGTCATCGTTATGAAGCCAATAATCATTATTTGGCGCGTGTTGAGAATGCTGGTTTGGTGGTCTCTGCTAGAACACCAACGGAATCATTGTGCGAAATCATGGAGTTGCCCCGCACTGGTGCTCATGCGCACCCGTGGTATTTAGGTGTGCAATATCACCCCGAATTTAAATCAACGCCGCGTGATGGTCATCCCTTGTTTATATCCTTTGCAAAAGCAGCGATTGCCTACAAACAAGCCCACCATAAAAATCTTGAAAAAGCCTCATAACCCCTTCGGGAATTGATATGAAATTATGTGGTTTTGAAGCAGGCTTAGACCAACAATTTTTTTTGATTGCTGGTACCTGTGTCATTGAATCTCAGCAAATGGCGCTGGATACAGCAGGCTTGTTGAAAGAGATCACTGGCGCACTAGGAATCCCCTTTATTTACAAGTCTTCTTTCGATAAAGCAAACCGCTCTTCTGGAAGCTCGTTTCGTGGCCTAGGAATGGAAAAAGGTTTGCAAATTTTGGCGGAAGTCAAAAAACAAATCGGTGTTCCCGTCCTGACTGATATTCATGCAATTGATGAAATTAAAGAGGTAGCTTCGGTTGTAGATGTGCTTCAAACGCCCGCATTTTTATGTCGTCAGACGGATTTCATTCGTGCTTGTGCTCAATCGGGCAAACCCGTCAACATTAAAAAGGGGCAGTTTTTGGCGCCGCACGACATGCTCAACGTGATTGATAAAGCGCGCGCTGCAGCAAAAGAAGTTGGTTTGCCCGAAGACAGTTTTATGGCGTGTGAACGTGGTGTTTCGTTTGGCTATAACAATCTCGTATCGGATATGCGTTCGCTCGCGATTATGCGCGAGACCAAGTGCCCAGTGGTTTTTGATGCAACGCATTCAGTGCAATTGCCGGGTGGGCAGGGAACTAGTTCAGGTGGACAACGAGAGTTTGTGCCGGTTTTAGCGCGTGCTGCCATTGCCGTCGGAGTTGCCGGCTTGTTTATGGAAACACATCCCAACCCAGCGCAAGCACTCTCAGACGGCCCGAATGCGGTGCCGCTTGGGCGCATGAAAGAATTGCTGTCAACGCTTGTGGAATTGGATCGCCTCGTCAAGAAAAATGGTTTTCTTGAGTCGAGTTTTAATTAGTTTTGTTGAATTTCTTTGACGTGAAGTAGTTCAACACGCATCGATTTTTCAGAATCGTTTTATTTATTAAATTGAGTGTTTTGGGAGACTTAGATGAGTGCAATCGTAGACATAATTGGCCGTGAAATCATGGATTCGCGCGGTAATCCAACCGTGGAATGTGATGTACTGCTTGAGTCGGGCGTAATGGGGCGCGCTTCCGTGCCTTCTGGTGCATCGACGGGCTCACGTGAGGCCATCGAATTACGCGACGGCGATAAAGCTCGCTTTCTCGGAAAAGGCGTTTTAAAAGCCTGCGAGAACATTAATACTGAAATCGCCGAAGCGATTATGGGTTTAGATGCGAATGAACAAGCATTTTTAGATCGCACCTTAATTGACTTAGACGGTACGGAAAACAAAGCGCGCTTAGGCGCGAATGCCATGCTCGCCGTGTCGATGGCGGTAGCGAAAGCAGCGGCTGAAGAAGCCGGTTTGCCTTTGTATCGTTACTTTGGTGGCTCAGGCGCCATGCAAATGCCGGTTCCTATGATGAACGTGATTAATGGCGGCGCACATGCTGACAATAATCTCGACATTCAAGAATTCATGATTATTCCCGTCGGCGCACCAAGTTTTCGCGAAGCGATTCGCTATGGCGCGGAAGTATTTCATGCGCTGAAAAAAATTCTGCATGACAAAGGTCTCACTACAGCGGTAGGCGATGAAGGTGGTTTTGCACCTTCAGTCGATAACCATGAATCAGCTATCAAACTGATTATTCAAGCGATTGAGGCCGCAGGTTATACGCCCGGTACACAAATCGCCTTGGGTTTAGACTGCGCGGCGAGCGAATTCTACAAAGACGGAAAATACCATTTGGAAGGCGAAGGCCTCACGCTCTCAGCAACAGATTTCACAAACTTGCTGGCAACTTGGGTGGACAAGTATCCCATCATTTCTATCGAAGATGCGATGGCAGAAAATGATTGGGAAGGCTGGTCAATTTTGACCAAGACTTTGGGCCATCGTATTCAACTCGTGGGCGATGATTTGTTCGTCACGAATACAAGAATCTTGAAGCAGGGCATACAGCAAGGCGTCGCTAATTCCATTTTGATCAAAATCAATCAAATTGGCACCTTAACTGAAACGTTCGCTGCGATAGAAATGGCTAAACGTGCTGGCTATACTGCAGTGATTTCTCATCGCTCAGGCGAAACGGAAGACAGCACTATTGCCGACATCGCCGTTGGTATGAATGCGCTACAAATCAAAACGGGCTCGATGTCGCGTTCAGATCGAATGGCAAAGTACAACCAGTTACTGCGAATTGAAGAAGATTTAGGCGAAATCGCCAGTTATCCAGGGCGTGATGCTTTTTACAATTTGAAGTAAAAAATTGAAGCAATAAAAAAGGGAAATTCGTTTCCCTTTTTTGTCTAAAATTGTTTTGTTGTTGCTCTTTTTTTCGACGTTTATTTTTGAGCTTTACTACTGAAATTTTTTGATGCGCCTGATTGCTCTTGTTTTCGCGGTACTGCTCGTTTTAATCCAATACCCGCTTTGGCTGGGGAAAGGCGGGTGGTTGAAGGTTTGGGATCTGGATCGTCAAGTCACGAGCGTACAACGTCATAACGAAAATTTAAAAGCCCGCAACGCGAAGCTCGATTCGGAAGTACAAGATCTGAAAAACGGCACGGGCGCAGTGGAAGAAAGAGCGCGCTTTGAACTGGGCATGATCAAAAAAGACGAAATTTTCGTGCAAATTTTGGATGCGGGATCGACCGTTCAATCAAGCGCGGCAAGCTCGCCTGCTGTTGCTGACCCTAAATCACAAGTCAAATCCAAGAACTAAATCCCGCCTTAGTTCAGCTTGCCAAAACTCACCAACGTCGGTCAGTCCACTCATCAATGTTTTGCCACACTAGGCTCAATTAGGGCTTCCGTAACACTTGGCGCGATGAATAGTTGAGCGCAGTCGACTTTATCGAACTGGTAATGCTTGCCGCAAAAATCGCAATTGATATCAAGTTGGCCGAGTTCGCTAATCGCGGTTGAGATTTCTTCTTCACCCAGCATTTTCAGCATGTTGCCGACTTTTTCACGCGTACAGTTGCATTGAAATTGCGGGGTTTGTGCGTCGAAAACGCGTAAATCCTCTTCCCAAAATAAGCGATGTAGCAAAGTCTTGATGTCGGTGTTCAATAATTCTTCTTGCTTTAGCGTGCTACCCAAAACCACGGCGCGATTCCAGTTTTCTAGCTCATTGCCACGGGCTTTCGCTGTGCCTCCAACTGACGGCAATTTTTGCAACAGCATGCCGCGCGCAACCTTATCGTCTGCGGCCAGCCAAAGCTTGGTGTCCAACTGCTCTGAGCGAATCATATAATTTTCGATCACAGTTGCAATAGAGCTACCTTCCAAGGGCACAATTCCTTGGTACGCCTGCTGGCCCGGCATTTTATTATTAGGGTCCAAGGTGATCACAAAGCGGCCTTCGCCATGGGCGTGAATTAGGTCTGCTAGGCTGGCATCATCTGCGATGATCGCGCCATCAGTAATTTTTGCTGTGGCGCGCATGCGCAAATCGGCGTTGCATTCCACAACCAACAATTTCACGGGGCCATCTCCATAAATTTGCATAATCATGGTGCCGTCAAATTTTAAATTGGCGCATAACAGGATGGATGCGGCGTAGAGCTCGCCGAGTATGACTTTTACCGCAGGTGGATAATTATGACGCGACAGCACTTGGTGCCAAGTGTCGCATAGTTCCACCAGTTCGCCGCGAACGCCGGCGTTTTCAATTAAAAATTTTTGTAAATTGTCGTTCATGAAATCTTTCAAGATAAGCGTATAAATTTTTTTGAACTTGCTAAGCGCGGGATGGTGCTATTTCATTTCCAAATCAATGGTGTCTAGGCGACCAGCCGCAGACAGTGCTGTAGCACGGCAAGGCGAAGGCAAAAACGACACGATAGCTTTAGAAATGGAATTAGCCGATGCGTTTTAAGTTCGTCTTATATTCTTGGCCACGTCTTACATAATTTTGTGTATTGAACTGCATGCGCGCAATATCTTCCGCTTGCAGTTCCCGCACAGCTTTTGCGGGCGAGCCAATAATCAAGCTGTTGTCTGGAAATTGTTTGCCTTCCGTAACCAAAGCGCCGGCACCAACCAAGCAGTTTTTGCCAATTTTTGCGCCATTTAAAATCACTGCCTGAATGCCAATGAGTGAACCTTCGCCTATGGTGCAGCCGTGCAGCATGGCTTGATGTCCAACAGTGACATTGGCTTCAATGTTGAGTGGGTAGCCCGGGTCGGTGTGTAAGATGCAGCCCTCTTGTACGTTGCTATTGTCACCCACCGAAATCAACTCAT
>CAYPNW010000117.1:0-7753 GCA_964411965.1 uncultured Burkholderiaceae bacterium | reverse complement strand
CACCGCCATCGAAGTCTGCGTAGTAGACTTCATTAGGACCACCGTTGAAGCCTTGTTCATCATCGCTATCAAACAGGTCAACGAAGTTTTCGCCGCTGCGCTTCACGCGGAACGAAGGACTTACGTAGTAGCCAGTAACACCGTCGCCAGACGTACCATAGCCAGCCATGATGATGTGTTCACCAGAAGTGACTGGATTTGCACCGATCTTATAAATTTTTGCGCCAACTGGAGCATCTTGACCTAGTGTAATGACTGATACGTCGTCATTCACGCAGAAGTTACCTGCAGCAGCAGCTGGGCAATTGCCGAAACCTTGGTAATTGGCATCAATAGTGACCGCGGTTGCAGTAACAATGGCATTGCCGCCGTTAGCTGAACCTGCGTTAAAAATAACGCGAACGTCAGTACCAGGTTTTTTGAGGTCAACAACTGTGCCATTGCCATCTGTATCAACGCAGTGTCCAGCAGATACGACCGAACGCTTACTTACTAGCGCGCCGGAGCAGATAAAAGAATTACCATCATAGCGAATGTTGATACTAACAACACCTGAAAACGGCGATGCTGCAGTATTTGGATCAACGCGCGCGCCAGGTGAATCTGGTGGTGCACCAGACGTGATGGTTGGGGTGATAGTGCCGTCTTTAATGATCGACGCTTGTGCAACGGAAGAAGCACCCGCGAACAAACCGGCGATAAGACTCACTGCAGCGACTTTTTTTAATATTTTGCTTTGCTGAAACATTTGATCTCCTCTTGATTAAATGCCCGATGGCAATTTTGCGCCATCGGCTGTGATTGCGAATTTCGCGATTACATTGTTAGCAATTATTGTGCCAAATTAAAATATTTCTTGTTTTCAAGTACTTAGATTCTGACCAGAAAGTAATTGAAAAATAATGTAAATTTTTTCGACATATCGATACAAGGAAATCGATTTAAAATTTATTGTTTATTTTTGCGCGTGGCTGAAATCACTTCATATTTTGATCAAGTTGCCTTTGAGCTGATGCTTTAAAAGTCCCTCAAACGCATCGGCCATCGCAACCCGAATACGCAGGTCTAATTGAACCTGTTGTTGGTATTCGGCGCGTAACACCATCACGTTGTTCTGTTCGCATAGGCGACGCACCATTGCTTCGTCGGCGAAGGGGACGAGGTAGCGCAGGTCGATGGTGTTTTCTATTTCGATGAGCGTAGCGACTTTGCAGGCTTCAGAAATCGCTTGGCCGTAGGCGCGGCTTAGGCCACCAGCGCCTAATTTGATGCCGCCCCAATAGCGCACCACGACAGCTAAGACGTGATGGAGTTGCTTATGCGTGAGCACGTTGTACATGGGCTTAGCGGCAGTGCCTGAGGGTTCGCCATCGTCATCAAGGCCAGAGTCGCCATCGCACAGCAAGACCCAGCAAACATGCACTGCATTGGGATGTTCGCGCCGAATTTGCTCTAAAGTCGTGCGTGCTTCGGCGCGGTTACTTACAGGGTAAAGTTGGCCGAGAAAGCGACTTTTTTTAATCTCGATCTCGGCACTGGCCTTGGCGGCTAACTTAAACATGCTGGAACCCAGCGGGGAAGCTGGGCATGGCGCTTACCTTAATCAAGTTGATTAAGTGGTTAAGGGCTTATAGCGAATACGCTTGGGCTTTGCCCCTTCTTCACCTAAGCGTTTTTTCTTGTCGGCTTCGTACTCTTGGTAGTTGCCATCAAAGAAGCTGACTTGTGAGTTGCCTTCAAAGGCCAGAATATGTGTGGCGATACGATCCAAGAACCAACGATCATGCGAGATCACCATGACGCTGCCAGCAAACTCTAACAGCGCGTCTTCTAGCGCGCGCAAGGTTTCGACGTCGAGATCGTTCGATGGTTCATCGAGTAACAGTACGTTACCGCCTTGCAGCAGGGTTTTTGCCAAATGCAAACGACCGCGTTCACCGCCCGATAAATTGCCCACGATTTTTTGTTGATCGCCGCCTTTGAAATTGAAGCGGCCGAGATACGCACGCGACGGCATTTCAAAGCGACCTACTGTCAAAATATCTGCGCCATTTGCCACGTCCTCGAACACAGTTTTGGTATTGCCCAAATCTTCGCGGGATTGGTCAACTAAAGAAATTTTTGCCGTTTGACCTAACACTACTTCGCCGCTATCTGGTTGTTCCAAGCCCTTGATCATTTTGAACAAGGTCGATTTACCCGCACCGTTCGGGCCAATAATGCCAACGATTGCGCCGGGTGGAATTTTAAAGTTCAGATTATCGATTAACAGGCGATCTCCAAAGGCTTTAGAGACGTTTTTGAATTCGATGACTTCATTCCCTAAACGTTCGGCAACCGGGATAAAAATCTCTTGTGTCTCGTTACGTTTTTGGTATTCGTGTTCGCTCATTTCATTGAAGCGGGCTAAACGTGCCTTGCTTTTTGCTTGGCGCGCTTTCGGGTTTTGCCGTGACCATTCCAATTCTTTTTGCAGTGCTTTTTGGCGCGCAGATTCGGTGGATTCTTCTTGCTTCAAGCGCGCTTGCTTTTGATCTAACCACGAACTGTAATTGCCCTTCCAAGGAATACCGTGCCCGCGATCTAACTCCAAGATCCATTCAGCAGCGTTGTCCAAGAAATAGCGATCATGCGTAATCGCTACCACGGTGCCGGGGAAACGCAACAAGAATTGCTCTAACCAATCAACGGATTCAGCATCCAAGTGGTTGGTTGGTTCATCCAGCAAAAGCATGTCGGGTTTTGATAGGAGCAAACGGCACAGGGCGACGCGGCGTTTTTCACCGCCCGATAAAACACCAATCTTCGCGTCCCACGGCGGTAAGCGTAATGCGTCTGCCGCCATTTCTAGTTGTAATTCAACATTGTCGCCAGATGAAGCGGAGATGATAGCTTCTAAGCGTGCTTGCTCGTTAGCCAGCGCATCGAAATCCGCATCTTCTTCCGCGTACGCGGCGTACACCAATTCGAGTTTTGCCTTGGCTTCAAACACCTCGCCTAGCGCGCCTTCAACGGCTTCGCGTACGGTTTGTTCTGGGTCAAGCAGCGGTTCCTGCGGCAAATAGCCAATATTCAAATTCGGCATCGGCACCGCTTCGCCTTGAATATCTTTATCCAGCCCCGCCATGATTTTGAGCAGGGAAGATTTACCCGAGCCATTGACGCCTAGCACACCAATTTTTGCGCCAGGGAAGAATGAGAGAGAGATGTCTTTAAGAATTTGGCGCTTGGGCGGAACAATCTTGCCAACGCGGTTCATGGTGTAGACGTAATTTGCCATTTTATCTTTGCTTGTAGTGATGAAGATGTGCGCAAGGATACCTTATTTGCGTCCGAAAATCTTACCGAAAGTGGCAGTGGTGAGTGGACTGTTACAGAGGTATGCAGATGAGCGCACACAAGACATTGAGGCAAATCAAGCTGCGCTAATCCGGTAGGTGATTGGGGAAATTTACAACAAAAGAAATCCTTCAGTAAAAAAAATCGAATGAAAGCCTCGCGCTTGATCTTGCTCAAAGAAGCCCTGCTGTCGCGGCGATACACTGAACCCATCAATTACATGAAACGAGGAAAGCAAAATGAAAACAGCAATTAAAAATTATCTGGTAGCAAGCGTGGCAGGTGTCGTTGGCATGGTTGGTTTTGCCAGCAGTGTTGCAGCACAAACCGTTGATAAAGATGCGCCTTGGTTAGTGCGCGCCCGAGCCGTTTATATTGATACGCGCAATGCTTCAGACCCTATTGGTGGTGTCGGCGCAGCTGACCGCGTTGATGTCGGCAACAAAACGATTCCAGAAGTTGATATCTCGTATTTCTTTGCGCCAAATTGGGCCGCGGAATTGATTTTGACTTACCCACAAAAACATAACGTGACTTTAGATGGCACAAAGATAGGCACGTTGAGACATTTGCCTCCGACACTCACCGTGCAGTACCACTTTGCACCCACAGGCGCGATTAATCCCTACTTAGGTGCGGGTGTGAATTACACCAACATCTCTAGCGTGAAATTGCTCAATGGTGCAGGACGTTTGGAGCGCAATAGTTTTGGTTATGCCTTGCAAGCAGGCGTTGATTTTAAGATTGATAAAAATTGGTCATTCAATCTGGATATCAAAAAAGTGTCATTGCGAAGCGACTTGAGTATTTCTGGGGCGTACGTGAGTGAATTGAAGCTTGACCCTTGGTTATTTGGCGCAGGCGTTGGCTATCGCTTCTAAACATTTTAGCTTGTTGTTGAACATCGTAGCTGGTGCAGGGGAGCGTGAGTTGGTACTTCGGTCAATGAGTGCCATTTCACATACTCCCCATTTTCTTTTGTAATTCTTGCTATTTGCGCCTTTCAATTAAGCGCTATCAAAAATTACTAGACCATGTATGTCATTTTCTCAGTAAAATTAACAAGGATCACCTGCGCTGTTTCGCGCTATTTTTCAATCAGAACGATCTGCTCACATCGTTCAGTTCTAGTTCGCTTGTGTGATGGATAAGCGATCAACCTTGCCGCCCTTGTTGTAGCTCATGGCAAGCAACATGACTCCCCCTTCAAACTTTAAGCGGTAACGATAGTGCCGGTCTTCGCCATCAACTGCGCGTGCCAGCAGTTGCAGTTGCTTGAGCGATCCTAGCCTTTGCATGGCGGTGCGCATTTGTTGGAGCGCCATGGGCAAAACGGCAACCTGTGCTTTTGCAGTAAAAGCGTCGGGTGATACGCGGTTGTCGATAATGTTTTGCACCAGCAAGCGAATGTCTTCCGTTACGTTGGGTTCGTTGTCGGGGATGCCGGCAATGTCAGTCGTCGTCGTTGCGGTTGGTGATGTCGAAAGTAAAGCCGATGGTAACGACGTCAGCGGAGCCGAAGACTCGGCAAGTGACGTCGCTGTCGGCGAGTCGGTGGCGCTAAGCTTGTTGCTCGATTCAGCGCTCAAGCTGCAGCCGCTGCAGTTGAACGCAAGCGCAAGCAGCGCGCTAATCGTAGAAATCTTAGTTTGCCTTGTGCGCGAAATTGATCTCATCGACTTCTTTTTCCTCACGTTGCACTCGCCTTGACCACCGTGACGGTGCACTCAGCCAGCGCAACGACTTGGGCAGAAACGCTGCCAAGGTAACGGCGTATTGATGAACTCCCACGTGAGCCGATCACAATGTGATCTACGCCATTCTTATGTGCGAAATCAATCACAGCATTCGCCGCATCGGGCGCTTCAAGCACATGAAAACTGATTTTTTCCCCTTTGAGTTGTAAAGGGCGCGCCCAATGTTTTAGCTCGACTAATTGTTTTACGTGAATATTTTGCCCATCGCGCAGCAGACTTTCATCCAAGCCAAAGCGGCTGGTTTTGCGCACCGTGATGCAAGCTAAACGTGCACCAGGTTCGGTAAATAGAAGGCGCCTAACTTCTTGGCGTAATTGCTCGGTTAAGGTCGCGCTGCTATTACTTAGATCAAGCGCAGCAACAATGATGGGTGCACGCGACAATTGTTCGGCGACCGATTGCTGTGAAAACGGTTCAGCGCCCGCCGCCTGAAAGCGTCGTTTTAGCACGGCCATCGTGCCATCTTGCGCGGTTTTTGATGCACGTGCCGTTAAGTTGATTTGGCTTGGGTCTTGCAGAGCAAAAGCGAGTTGTGCGGCGGATTCAAAACGCGCAGCTGGGTCCACTTCCAAACAGCGCAAAATGACTTCCTGTAACCACGGCGGAATTGCCGCATTGTGCTTGCGTGGTGGAATTGGGTCGCGGTACAAGCGCTTGCGCAAACCCGCGACACCGCTTGGGTTGCCGAAAGGTCGTTCGCCCGTCGCAAGGTGGTAGAGCAACACGCCAAGGGCGAACTGATCGCTATGGGGCTCGTTACGCACACCTAAAACTTGTTCCGGCGAGATGTAGGGGCCGGTGCCCAAAGGCAGACGAAATTCTTCCGCCAGCAAGTCCGGTAATTTGTCGTGGCGCGAAAGTCCGAAATCAATCAGCACCGCATCGCCGTTGGGGCGAAACATGATATTGCTGGGTTTGAGATCTAAGTGAATCACATGCTGCCGATGCAAATCTTGCAGTGCTTGCGCCACCTTAATGCCAATTTGCACCACGTCGTCTATCGGTAGCGGTGCGGCGTCAAAACGCGTGCGCAACGAGGTGCCAGCGATTTGTTCCATCACGATATAAGGCTGCGCCTCAAAATCACCTGAGGCAACATACTGGGGCACGTGTTGGCCTTTGAGCTTGGGCATGATCATTTGCTCAACCTCAAACGCCACAATCGCCGTTGGGTCATCGCTAGTAAAGAGCAATGGCACTTTCATGATCAAAGGCAAGAGCGTGGTTGATGGCTTTTCCGCGTTGTGGGATTTCTGCGGGCGGTGGCGCAAATCTGTCACGCGCCACAATGCAGCCATGCCGCCCACATGCAGTTTTTCCTCTAAGCGATAACCGTCAAACTCCATGCCGATTTTTAAACGTTGATGACCCTCTGACGTGGCTGAAACGGGCGCTGTCGCCGAACCTGACGTTGTGTCGGTTGGTGTCGAATTGGGGGCGTCACTGTCTTGCATGTTATTCACCGGCGATTAGACGTTCACCTAAAACGGCAGGCAGACCCGCCGCGATAATTTTGTTTGCCGCCGCTTCCGCGTCATACGGCACACGATGGAAGCTCAGCTCAGCCGCATCGCTGTCGTACACAGCATAACAAGCCGCAGGGTTGCCATCACGTGGTTGCCCCACCGAGCCAGGAATCGCTAACCAGCGGCGTTGCTTGCTTAATGGGATGCTGGTGTCTGCGCTGGGCGTAAAGCTGCCGGTTTTGCCAGTGAGCGTCATGTGATACAGGCTAGGCATATGGACATGGCCGCAAAACGTCACGCGTGCTTTGCTGGCATGGAAGCTACGCATCGCCTCCATAACGCCGTCAATGTATTCCCAACTTTCTGGCGCCCAAGCGTTCGCGTGCACTAAGAGCACATCGTCCAGCTCAATGGTAAATGGTAGTGCCCTTATGTACGCCAGATGCTTCTCTTCTAATTGCGCTAAAGTCCACATCACAACTTTGTAGGCCACATGATTCATACCTTGCTTGTCGTCCAGCAACAGTGCCTGATCATGATTGCCGATTAGCACGTAAGCGCCTCGCTCGGCATAGGCCATGACGGTATCCATCACCCAAACGGGGTCAGCGCCATAACCCACCAAGTCACCGAGAAATGCGTAGTCAGTTACGTGTTGCGATTCGGCATGTTCCAAGCAAGCGGTGAGCGCTTCACGGTTCGCATGTAGGTCAGTTAGTAAGGCGAGGCGCATGGGTTTTCATCTGGAAAGAGTGTCAACAAAAGGGGGGCGAATTCATCACACCATCTTAACGCCAATACCTAACTACAGGCTTACAAAATTAAGGAAGCTCTGATTAAGTTACTGCGCAGCCAAATTTTGTACCTGCGACACCGGCTACCGTGCTCGCTGTACAGTCGTACAGGTGCGCTTCTCGATTCAAACTTTGGCCGCTCGCTGCACTTAATCAGAGCTTCCTTAAGAAGGAATTTTCCATCATGCCGCGCCACCTACAAACTCTTCATAGCCCCGCGCGCGCAAGGCACATGCTGGGCACGCGCCGCAGCCATAACCCCAGGTATGCAAGCTGCCGCGCTCGCCCAAATAGCAGGTATGCGTATCATTTCGAATCAGGTCAACCAAGGGCTGACCACCCAAATCTTGCGCGAGCGTCCATGTTTGCGCTTTGTTGATCCACATCAAGGGCGTCT
>CAYPNW010000116.1:0-7910 GCA_964411965.1 uncultured Burkholderiaceae bacterium | reverse complement strand
CCTCTGCGCCTCTGCGTCGAAGATTTTGCACCAACTTAGTTGGATTCTTTGATCAAACGCCCCGCCGGTTTTTGCAAAGGACGGGCGTTCATTGGATATAAGCGCGCAAAAATCGCCAGTTGTTCAGGCGACGCTTCGATTGGCTCTTTCATCACCAACCACAACACGCCTTCGCTGCATGGTGGCGTGGTGAGCGAGCCGATATAGGTGTAGTAATCGCGGCCTGCGGGCAATAAATTGTTGAGATCGATATTGCTTAGCGCGCTGACCGACACATTTTTTTCTAGCGGCAAGTTGTTCCATATTTTTTGAATAATGCCTTGCGCTTTGCCACGCTCAATCAGCACTGCCACCACCGCTATTTTTCCATCCGCATCTTTGTGCACCAAATGCACCACCATTTCAAAACCTTTACCATTCACGCGCTCTTCAGCGGGCTTGTGGAAATGGAACTGCACCAAGGCGTAAGTTCTGCCAGACACGTTGATAAAGTTACCGTCCGCCACATTCACTTGTATGGTTTTCCCTGTATCGATCACACTAAAAGGCAGCTCTTTGTATTCAAAATTCAACGGGTCAAGTTCGACTTTGATGCCGTCGCGAATATCAATCGGCGATTGGCGCTCGCCCGTATCGCATTTGGCATAGCCTGGGTTGAGTTTGCCCCAACTCAGCGGGCCGCTCTCGCCTTCGTAGCTCCATTGCAAAGTGCTGCGCGCGGCGGTGGTTTCTGTACTTTTCTCGTCGGTTTTCGGTTTTGCTGGCGCGCCACCTGCATTTTCTGGACGTCGAATCGGTGGCGCATAGCGTGGCGCAGTACGTGCGTTCGCCTTAGCTGCTGCCTCTTCCTTTTGCCTCAACGCGGCAATGCGTTCGGCAATTTTTACCGCAAGTTCATCCGCCGCTTGCTCTTCTTTTAAGCGCGCCGCTTCAGCGGCCGCAGCCTTGCTCGCCTTGCTCTCTTTCTTCGCAGGCTTGGTCTCATCTTTAGGTGGAGGTTCAATAATGGTCTCTTCTTTTGCAGCCGCCTTAGCAGGTTTGGCAGGTGCATCGCTCGCTTGCGCGAGCCCAGTGTAGAGAAGACAAATAAACAAGAAAAGTATGGGGCGCATGGCTGGAGAAATAAGTCGGTGTGAGGGCGATATGGGGGGTTACGGCAATATCGGGAAAAAACTTGAATGGCGGCAAGCATTGGGGCTGGTCTTTGCGCCCGGCATATTGGTGAGTTTGGAACGAGTAATTCAGAAATGAATTTAGAAAGAGACACAACCTCGCGCCGCATTGGCTTGTATCGCGCAGAATGGCGACGAAGCAGGGCAAAAACTCTTCCGTTTAACAAACCTCGTTTACTGCCATCTTGGCGTCATATTTTTATATACTGCCAGATTATTTGAGTTTTATTGCCGTTTTCCGCATGTATTTAAAGGAGATAAAAATAATACAGATATAGGTATCACAAAAACAGCATTGATGATTGCGAGGCGTTTGATTTGGTGAGATGCGTTTGCTTGTTTCGACGAATTGGGAAAAGAGAAAACCGCATGTCATTTTTTGTCTGACGCGTCAACATGGGGTCACGGAGACGGAAGTAGTAATCAGCTTACCCGCGCTGTTTTCGCCTGCTTGCTTAAACTTTCGCTTGTTCCATGTGACCAAAAACAGCCTTACTTCATGCTGGTTTTTTAGAGAACCTAATTGAATTGTTTATTTTTGCTTGCAACGATATTATGCAATTACGTCAAATTGAATGAAGTAATGTGGCATGAAAACCAATCAACTTACCCGAGGTAAAGAAACTCGTCTCATGTATGTGGAGAATAAGGAAGGCCTTATCGATGGCCTTTCTGGACGAATTGGTTGGGTTACGTTCTCCAAGTCCGGCCGCAGCGTTTACTATCGTGGCTTAACTCTAAAACGTGCCTTAGGAGGCGGAATTTTGGGTAACTTTTACGACGAGGCCACTGGTCAAGAATATTGGGTTTCCGGAGTAAAAAGACGAGGATCAAACGTCCATTCGGCTGAACGCCTTGGTATTGAAGTTGACGAAGATGCTCGCGAGGAGTACGTGCGATTTAGAAAGAAAAATGCAGTATAAGCTGTCGCGCGAACCAACCCTTAGTGTCTTTCTACAACAGGTCATCATTTCATTTTGGGCTTCCGCAGCCAGCCGTTGCGCACAGTTACGTTTAATGCACTTCATCCGACCCACGTGCATCGCCAATCTTATTTTCCGACTCAGTGCGACGGATAAACACTATTTCTTAGTTACAAAAATGACACTCACCAAACTGATTGTTTTATCGTCGTTTGCTCTATCAACTCTGATGGACGCCTATGCGTGCAGCGTGCCGAAACCTGGCAGTAACTTTGATATGGATGATCTCATCGCCGAAGCCGGCACCATCGCTTTAGTGCGACTTGAGTCGTCAAATAGAGAACGATTTGGCACCACCACGCACTTGCTCAAGACCGTTGAGATAATAAAAGGCAAAGGTGAAAAATTTTATAGCTTCGAATCATTTGGCTCTAAGGTGTCAGACAATGACTTCGATGGTCATACGTCACCGGACTTCTGGAATCGCCCCAGCGTCAACAAACCCAATTCACGTTCAGACTTTCCATGCTGTCTATGCGGCCCTGATCATGGTTTTCGCAAGGGTCGCAACTATTTGTATTTCCCAGACCAGCTCGGCGCTTTGAAATCCGCCGAGGTCGTTCATAATGCCAACGACAAGTGGCTTCAATATGTTCGCGCAAAAGTGTTGTCTGCCAATATTGCACTACAAGGGAAGCGCGAGAGTAACTCTGCCACTGAACTCAAGCCTTAAACTCCATGCCAACTCTACTCATGATTAAACGTGCTTTAGCATTGCTTTTATTGGCGTGCTTTTTCTTGCCGCTCAGTCAATGCACGGCAAAAATCCAACCTGAATCAAATGCGCAATCAGTTGCTGTAAAAAAGGCTGACACATTTACGGCATATAAGAAAATAGAATTCAAAAGCATGGATGAACTCAGCATAGTTCTGCTTTTCATTTGGCCATTTCTCGCGCTTGGCACACGATCGTACCTAGCCAGAAAGCAGTATCGAATTACACTCTCGGTGATCGAGGTCGCAGCAAGTTTGTACTGCTTATACCTCCTCTGCTTACTATTCAGTCTTTGGACGACAATACTCGTTGGTGGTTACTTGGCATTAACTGCTTTTGTTGGATATGCCGGAGTAAGCGTCATTACTCTATGCTTTGAGTTTTCACACAGGCGTCTCTGAGCCGCCGACCACGATGGAAGTGCAAACGATCAATTCATTTTTTCTGTATTTCGTGGTGGCGATTCTTTAATCTCAATGGGAGGTAATCATGAGCATAGATTGGCGAGTTCCTGTGGGATTCCTGTTAGCACCGGCGGCACCTTGTGCAATCTATGTCCTTACGATGGCGGCTATCGCGGGTCAATGGAACGGCGCCGTGTTTATATTCTGGGCATTAACTGCCCCCTCCATCGGAACAAGCCTCGCCATAGCGTTGCCGATTTATTTGCTCCTCAATCGCTATTGGAAAGTGCGTTTAATCGAATGCCTGCTGGGCGGAGCTGGTACTGCATTGTTATTGAATCTCGTCTTATTTCTGGTGATTGCCTACGCTTTTCCTGAGCGGGGTTATTCGGCGGGAGATTCCGGTGGCGACACAATTGTCAATGGGAAGTACACCCAACACGGCATAGTGCAAGTAGCGCTAGGCGTTATCCAAAGCATGTTTTTTGGCGCAACCATTGGTATCTGTTTCTGGTTTATTGCGTTGTATCGCCCCGTCACCAAGCGCGCATAGGAAATGAGTAAGCAAAAGTCGACGTGGACGAAAAGGACCAGTGCATTTGTATGCATCGCAAACGAAAGTGAAGCCAACCTTCTTCATTCAATTCCTTGCCGTAACGACGCATTCCCGTGTGCCCGATTACGCTGTCGCCAATCACAGCTATAAATTTTTTTAAACCATGAGCAGTTCCATTTCGCCGAAATCTGACTTGTTTCACACGGGATTCAAGCCGGTTGAATCAATTTGTTTAATTTTGTTTGCAACGTTAATATTCAACTCTGTCAAATCAAATCACGTTAAGCCTAATGAGTGACGATCGAGTTTCTGCAGCACCCGAGGGAGTCGAAAACACTAGCGCCTGTAGTTGTTGCGGGCGCGCCGTTTTTGAGGGGAGTGGTGTTTTGAGCGCTGCATCAGGTGACTTGGCAGACTATTGGTATCGATGGACTGACGGTCACGAGTCTCGTTTTGCCTTGGCGATCAGTGCTTGCGACGCGGATGGCTACCCTTGTGGCGGGATCGCAATAGTCGCGTGTCGACGCGAAGGGGGGAGCATGGTCTACTCTGTGTTGGAGCCGGATAAGTCGCCGTGGCCAGCGAGCCAAACTTTCGGCCCAGTTTTAACGCGGGAACAAGCTCTTTCCGGCGAGGTTGTGCCGAACTTGTTTGCGCTTGTCGACGCTATTGCTGCCAATGAGCCTCGACTATCTTCTCGCATTCTAGGAACTAATGAGGCATAGCATGTCACTCCACCCAACGCGCAGCCAGCCGCTGCGCGCGACTCAACTTCGATGTTGGACATCATGGAAATAGAACCACCGAATCTTGGCGTACCGCTCTATCGACGAGACAGAGCAAAGATCTGGCAGCCAGTAATGGCAGGCGTCGCAGCATGGCTTTGGCATCGTCCAACTAACATCCCAGACACAGCCATTTCTTTTTTAGTCGGGGGCGCATTCCTCTGGTTTGTTCTTGCCTCTGGGTTCAGCTACCGAATCGGCCATCATCGAATACCCATTGTTCGAGGCGTTTGGTTGGTTGGCGCAATTCTTGGAATTGTTGGTTTCATGCGCTATGTCATTCCGTTTTTGCATACACATGTTTAGCCAGCCTAGTTACGAAGAGCCCGGGTAGCCCCGATTAACGCAGTGTAATGCGAGGTATTGCAAGGCGATGTTGTATGCCTAAAAATTTTCCTTTTTTTTACCTATACCCTTATCTGTATCTTTTAGTTGCGCTTTATAAATAAGCGTAAAGCAGCGCATTTTTATTGAAATTACGGGAGTATGTGTTTTTTGTGAGATAAAAAGTGGCGTGATAAGGCGTGGTACAGGCTTGTCACAGTCATTGATCAAGCACCTAGCAACTCGTCGGTACGCAAGTTCTGTCTTGCTTGAAGCGCTCCAACGTCCCGTGTACGCCTTGGTTTTTGCGCCGCAACGAGCCCTAGTTGCAATAGCCCAGAAACTTCTCCGCGCACTAACGAACCGTTAAGTCGTTCGATCATGAAGATGATGGGTTTAACGGTCTGCCGGCCTTGACCGCCGCTCTGAATCAAACCAGCGCATCAAGGAACTCCATCATGAGTCATCACTTAGACCAAAACGCCCAAAACTGCATAGACCCAAACCAGTTGGCCGCTTCCAGCTGCTATATCTGAATCCCGCGCTCTCAGATTAGAAAACGTGCCAACTTTTGGTAATCGACAGCGATTTTCAGGCTTTTTCAGCAGCCTGCACTTTTTCGCGTAGCCCATCCAACGCCTGCTCCACTTGGCCGCGCTCGTGCGTGGGGAGCTTGCGCGCCAGTCGTTGAACTTGCTCCAATACTTCGGCGTCAGGCGCCAGCTTGGGTGCTAGTGCCAGGATCACATTGGTTTGCTCATAGCTTGCCTTCATGCCGGCCAACGAGCCCAACATCGCTAAGCTACCCGGGGTGTCCAGCGTGCTGACTTTGAGCAGTGCGAGCATGACATTTTGTCGCTCGTAATCGCTGCCAATTCCGCGCAGCGCGAGATGCCAAGCTTCGAGGGCATCAGCGTCTTTGCCTAAAAAGGGAATGAACGCGGTTAGCGCCTGCTGGCGTTCGTAATCATTGCCGAGCTTGGCGGCAGTTTGCAGCCATTGGATTTTGCGGGCACAGCCCAACTGTTGGTGCGCGGCCACCGAGCGCAGTGTTTGGCTTTTATCGTAGTCGTTGCCGATTACGTTGACTGCGACAAGTAGACGTTTTTGGTTCTCGTCACTTAATGGTCCTAGGCGTGTCAATGCGTCGACCAATTCAGGCTGCAGATGGCTGGGCTTGCCTGTCTCAATCGCTAAGAGTGCAGCATCCACACCGCCGTGCGCCAGTAGGCGCTGCACATACGCATCGCCACCCAAAACCGTTTTGATCAGCAACGGCATGTGCCCTTGCAGCCATTGCTGCGCTTTTTGGTCCATGAGCGCATCTTTGCCGTTCAAGGTGTAGCGCTGTTCCAACGCACCATTCACACCAGGCGTGAAGGTGATGCGCTGTACTTGTCCGTCGCGAAACTCTTCAAGCATTAGGCGCTTGTCCACACTTTTTACTGCATCGCCATCGTTCGCAAATTCGACCTTGCCCCGAACCATGATTTCCACGCGCCCTTCTGATGTTTTGCTGACCATGCGTTTGACTGGCCCAGTGCCGAAAGTGAACTCGTCACTCCAATCTATTGACGATAGTGGCCTGCCATCCAGTACGACGCTGGGCAAAATAAATGCGCAGACAGTAAGCAAGCCTAGTGCGGCCCATCCCAAATAGCGAGGGCGAAAATTCAGTTTCATTGGAGACTCCTTCAATAAGTGTTGAACACGTTGTAATAAAGGGGATGGTTTGGTAGCTGCCATCGACAGCGCGAGCACCGGGCGTGCTCTAGATTGCAAGGCTCGCGCACAGGCATACAGCGCTTCGGCCAATGCCACATGGTTGTGCGTGGTGCGCAGTGCAGCCTCATCGCAAGCGTGTTCGGCCAGCATATCTAAGCGCTTGAGCGCTAATTGATTTAGGGGCTGCAGCCAACCCAAGCGTGCCGCACCGACCATGACTAAGCGCCAAGCGATATCGCCGCGTTGTTGGTGCGCCATCTCATGCGCCAAAACGGCCTCAATCTGCGACGCATCCAGTTCGGCCACGCACCACTGTGGAATGCATACGGTGTTGTTTGGCCCGAGCAAGGGGCTATCCCACTGCGTGCTGATCAACAAACGCGGCGTGGGAAGACCCAGCCTTTGTGCAATACAAGACGCAGCGGCTAACCAGCGTACGTCAAGACATTGTGGCAAACACCGCATCGCGCGGCGTAATTGCAACCACTGCCATGCCAACCGCACTAAGCCAACTGCGGCTACTAGTAACCACACCAAACCAAGCGCGGCCACAATATGACCACTTTCTTCTGGCAGCCGCAGGCTTTGCACCAAGGGTTTTGCCGTGGATATGGGCACTGGCTCCACCGCCACGTCTTTCACGGCTTCTTTTACTACAGAAATGGGTGCTAGGGCTCGCGTGGCGTGTGAGGATTTCGTAGTCACATCGTCTAGCAACACCGTTGGCTGTGCGGCCACGACGCGATCAAAATCCCAAGGCGTGGCCTGTACTGCTTGCATTACTGGTGGCACGCTTGCCGTGAGTAAGCCGCCAAACAATGCGCAACGCCATAGCAGTTCCGCCCATGGCGGCTGGCGCAAAGCGCGGTCGATGAGCCACGCTGCGCCAAGAAACAAACTGCTGTGAACTAAGTAGGTCAGCAGCCAGGTCAGCATCACATCAATCATTGCGCGCTCCTTTTGTTTTTTTTGCGCCGTGCGATGCGAGCAATTCACGCATGCGCTCCAGATCAGCGGGTTGAATTTCATCACGCTTGAGCAAATGGCTTAGCAAGGCGGTGGCTTGGCCTTCAAACAGGTTGGATAACATGCTAGACACCATCGACTGCCGCACTGCAGATTCGCTGACTAGCGGCGAATAACTCAGCTCGCGACCTTGGCGCTCGGCCGCCACTAAACCACGCTTTTCGAGGCGCGTCAGCAGCGTGGCAACTGTCGTGTGGGCGATTGGGCGGGCAGCCCGCAT
>CAYPNW010000115.1:5138-7954 GCA_964411965.1 uncultured Burkholderiaceae bacterium | reverse complement strand
AAAAAACAAGTCGTTCTTTCTTCAATAAAGTTGCTATAAAAACATGGAAAGTTGATTCGTTCTCGACAAACCGTTACCCTAGCGTCTTCCGACTGCTTAATTCATTGTTGAAGTGTATGAATAGTTTTGTCAGCGCAATAAAAAAAATATCTATTTCGCTGGTTTTTTCGTCTGTGGCATCGCTCGCGCTTGCCTACGAAGCAACTCCTATTCGAACTGTTTCTGTAGAAGATTTACCAAAAGAAGCACAAACCACGCTTGCCAACATTAAAAAAGGCGGACCTTTCCTGTACGAAAAAGACGGTTCGGTTTTTGGCAACTATGAGCGTATGCTACCGCAGCAAAAACGTGGTTATTACAGGGAATATACGGTTAAAACACCCAGAGCGCGAAACCGCGGGGCGCGCCGAATAATCGCCGGTGGTGAACCAAAGCTGACTGATGAGTTCTATTACACGGAAGATCACTATGCGAGCTTTCGGAAAATTAAAAACTAAAATTTCAAAGATTGTTTGTAATGATGGGTAACGATATTTTTTTAAGCACGCAATTGGAAAACAACGAAGAAAAGAGGTTGTTGGATACGGTTGCGCCAAATGTTGTCCAGTCCATACGCGCGTTTCGCGTGTTAGAGCTGCAACAAGAAGCTGCTACACTTGGGCAACATTTTTTGTATGCGTACTGCCTAGACGCCGTTACGAAGCAGCAAGTACTTGGGAAAATTGCTAGTTCATTTGGTTTTCCCAAACATTTCGGGAAAAATTTTGACGCCTTGTCTGATTGTTTGACCGATATGATTTATAAAGCCGGCAAACAGCCTGGTTTTGTCATTGTTCTCGAGCAGTTACCGAATACGCAAAAATTCGATAAAGAGGCGCGCGAAGTTTTACTTGACGTCTTCCGTGATGCAGCTGACTTTTGGGCGGAAAAGAAAATCGCCTTTCGTGTTTTTTATAGTTTCGAATAATGTGCTTTTGCGTGTAGTAAGCGAGCACTGGTTCATTTTCTCGAAAATCGAGACTCTCCCCATCGCTGAAACATTTATTTCCCCCGATATGGTCGGTACAATTCGGCCATGAAAAAAATCGTTATCCTCATCTCTGGACGTGGCACAAATATGCAAGCCATTGTTCGCGCTGCAAAGGCAGAAAATTGGTTTGCGCAAATCGCTGCCGTAATAAGTAATCGTGAAGACGCGGAAGGTTTGACCTTCGCCGCGCAAAATGGAATCGAGTGTGTCGTTGTGCCAAGTAAAGATTATGCTTCGCGCGACGCGTTCGACATGGTATTGCAACAAAAAATTGATGCATTTGCACCTGATTTAGTGGTGCTGGCTGGGTTCATGCGCATACTTACTGCGCCTTTCGTTACAGCATATAAGGATAGAATGATCAATATTCATCCTTCATTGTTACCTAGTTTTACCGGACTAAAGACCCATGAACAGGCTTTGCGAGCGGGCGTTAGGGTGCATGGAGCGACTGTGCATTTCGTCACTCCCGAACTTGATCATGGTCCCATTATTGCGCAGGTGACGATTCCCGTTTGCGATGATGACACGCCAGAAACGCTAGCTGCGCGACTTTTAATTGAAGAACATAAAATTTATCCATTAGCGGTGCGGTGGTTTGTAGACGATGAGTTGATCGTGCAAGGTAATCGCGTAATTCGACGCTATGTTTCACCCACTTAATTCGAGGAAAAAAGATGAGATTGCCGCCCGCTATTGTTGGACATACCGAAGAGGTATTGCGCGAAATATTACGGTTTACAGGCCCGGCAGATGGCACGCTTTCACGTTATTTTCGTGAACATCCTCGCCTCGGTGGCCGTGAACGCGGCGTTATAGCTGAAGCGATTTATGGTCTGCTACGAAATAAAAGTGTGTATACAAATTTTTCCGAGTCTGGCAGTGGCGCGCCCATGCGACGTCTGACCTTGCTTGGTTTGGCGGATGCAGTCGGGGTTGACTCACTTGGCGGATTATCGGAAGACGAAATTACTTGGTTGACGCATGTGATGCAAATTGATCGTCAGCATTTACCCGATGTTATGAAGTCAAATATGCCTGATTGGATTTGGCAAAAGTTGGTTTCGGTGCATGGCGCAAGTGAAGCATTGTTATTGGCGGAATCATTGAATCAGCCTGCCGCGCTAGATTTGCGGGTGAATACGATGAAAGCGGAGCGCGATGATGTTATCAAGGCACTCTCGGAAGCCCCAATAATTGCAGAACCGACGGCGTATTCAAAAATTGGCCTGCGTGTAAGAAAAAAACCAAGCATTCAAAACTTGCCGTTGTTTAAGGATGGGACGATTGAGGTGCAAGATGAAGGTAGCCAAGTCCTCGCACAAATACTTGGCGCAAAACGCGGTGAAATGGTTGCTGATTTTTGTGCTGGTGCGGGTGGAAAAACCTTGGCCTTGGGCGCAATCATGCGCAATACCGGGCGATTGTACGCATTTGATGTCTCTGAAAAACGTTTGGCAAAATTAAAGCCTCGTTTGGCGCGCAGTGGCTTGTCTAACGTTCATCCGGTCGTGATTGCCCATGAACGTGACGCTAAAATTAAGCGTTTGGCGGGCAAGTTAGACCGCGTTTTGGTAGACGCGCCTTGCAGTGGGCTTGGGACTTTACGACGTAATCCAGACGTCAAATGGCGGCAAACAGAAGCGGGCATTGCGGAGCTAAATGTCAAACAAAGCGCGATTTTGGATAGCGCTGCGCGTCTGGTCAAAGCAGGTGGGCGCCTAGTATATGCAACGTGTAGCGTCTTGGTGGAAGAGAACGAAGCCATTGCGCAGGCATTTTTGCA
>CAYPNW010000115.1:0-5038 GCA_964411965.1 uncultured Burkholderiaceae bacterium | reverse complement strand
CCCGTTTTCTTTGGCGATATTTTCGCGATGACTTGGCCAGGGCAATTCAATGTTGATTTCTCGTGCTTCTTAATACTTTCGGGTTTGTGGATGGCGTGGCGCCATCATTTTTCTCTGGGTGGATTGGTGCTGGGTGTGTTTGGGGTTGTTGGCGGCATGTCTTTGCTTGCGCCGTATCTTTTGTTTTTAAGTTTCCGTACTAAAGGCAACATCAAGGTCATGATCCTGGGCGAACAAAGGGCGAAAAATTAAGAAAGCTCTGATTAAGTTAGTGCGCGACCAAATTTTGAATCTGCGGCACCTGCTACGGCATCTGCTACGACACCCGCTACGGTGTTCGCTGTATTTTCGTAAAAGTGCGCTTCTCGATCCAAACTTTGACCGCTCGCTACACTTAATCCGAGCTTCCTTAAACCTTAAGAGATCTAACTTTTTTGTCGCGATGTTTGGCGTGTGTGTGAGATAGCCGCTTATTGCGCCGGATTACACATTTTCCAATGAATTTGGTCGATTTCTTGCATTAAATCTTGACTCAATGAAATCGACCAAGCATCAATGTTTTCTTTAAGTTGTGTGAGGCTGGTTGCGCCAATGATGGTGCTAGTGACAAACCATCGTGAATAGCACCATGCGAGTGCAAGCTGCGTTGGGGTTAATCCATTTGCACGCGCTAGCAAGGCATAGCGTTTGCTCGCGTGAACCACACTTTGCCGTACATAGCGCGGACTCCATGTGGGCGGAAAAAGAGTTAACCGGCCTTTTGCGTTTGCGTCGTCAACATATTTCGCGCTGAGTTGTCCAAAAGCGAGCGGGCTGTAAGCAAGCAGTCCGACATCTTCACGAAAACAAGTTTCGTCGAGGCCTTGCTCGTAGCTCCTGTTTAATAAATTGTAGGCATTTTGAATCGTCGCAATGCGCGCTAAGCTTTGGTTTTGGGAATGTCGAACGAATTCCGAGACGCCCCAAGACGTTTCGTTTGACACGCCAATCGCGCGTATTTTTCCTTCCTTGATTAATTCACTTAAGACTTCCAGAGTCTGCTCGATCGCCACGCATTCGCGCTCTAAGCCCGGATCAAACTGTTTTTGTCCAAAAATCGGGGCGTTGCGACTAGGCCAATGCAATTGATACAGGTCAATGTAATCGGTCTGCAATCTGTTTAGGCTTGCCTCAATCGCGAGACGGATATTGTGCGCATTGAGATCATTTTCTCCATTGCGGATCCAGCTCATGCCGCGCGATGGACCAGCGACTTTGGTGGCTAGGATAAGGTCGCTACGTCGTCCCGATTTCTTTAACCAACTGCCAATGAATTGTTCAGTACGCCCTTGCGTCTGGGCGCGAGGCATGACAGGGTACATTTCGGCGGTATCGATAAAATTAATGCCGCGTTCCAACGCATAGTCGAGTTGCTCATGCGCTTGCGCTTCGGTGTTTTGCTCGCCGAAGGTCATCGTTCCTAAGCAAATACGCGAGACTTGGATATCAGTGCGGCCTAGTGGTTTTCTTGCAATTGCGTGCATTAAATCAGTCCTTCCAAAAAAACTATGCGTGAGCTTGTATCGTTTGTTGAAACATACGGGTTACGGCAAGCTCGCTAAGCTTGCCGCGCACTCACGGATTAGGCTTGGTCCTCGGTAAATTAAGCCCGAATAAAGTTGCACTAACGAGGCGCCCGCATGGATTTTTTCTGCAGCATCATTACCTGAAAAAATGCCACCAACGCCAATGATAGGAATGTCATCGCCAAGCTCGCTTTTCAAACCACTAATGACTTTATTTGACGCCGCGAACACAGGTGCGCCCGACAAGCCGCCAGCTTCGTCTGCGTGAGGTAGGCCGACGACGGCATCTCGATTTACTGTTGTATTCGTGGCGATGACGCCATCAATTTTGTGTCGCATTAACGCACCCGCAATCGCTTGAATCTGTTCTAAATCGAGGTCTGGGGCAATTTTCAAAGCCAGCGGAACATAGCGCTTGTATTTATCTGCTAAACGGAATTGTCCTTGTTTTAGTTGGGCTAGAAGAGAATCAAGTTCCGTTGTGCTTTGGAGTTGTCGTAAATTTTTCGTATTCGGTGACGAGATATTCACCGTAACGTAACTTGCGAAGGGATAGACTTTCTCCAAACAAAAAAGATAATCCTCTGCGGCTTTTTCTATGGGCGTATCGGCATTTTTTCCAATATTGAGCCCGAGGACGCCCTCTTTGTTTTGGTAGAACTGTGAGGCCAGAACATTCGCCACGAAGGCATCAACCCCAGCATTATTAAATCCCATTCGGTTAATAATTGCCTGCGCTTTTGGTAGCCGGAACATACGAGGCTGTGGGTTACCAGTTTGCGCCCGCGGTGTAACGGTGCCGATTTCGATGGAACCAAACCCTAAAGCGGCTAGCGCATCTATATAACGACCGTCTTTGTCGAGGCCGGCAGCAAGCCCGACCGGATTGGGGAAGCGCACGCCCATTACGTCGCGCACATCGTTCGCTGGCGTTGTTAAGAAGCGAGTAAGTCCAATTTGATGGGCGCGCTTTAACGCCGGTAAAGCGAAATTGTGAGCCTTTTCTGCATCGAGCATGAAAAGTAATGGTCGAAGCGTCGAATAAATAAACTTATCAAGCATATTGAGGAAGAGGTGTTCTGAATCGTTAGTGGAATAGGGTTTTATTTGTGGAGCTTGGTATTGCTGTATTCAGGTGATTCACGCCAAAAATGCAGAGCAGAACCATAATGTTGGATCAAACGATTTCTTGCCACTGACCGTCAATGAGTTTGTCGATAGGTTTGAAATTGGTTTTATAAGCCATCTTTCGGCTTGCGTTAATCCAATATCCTAAATAGAGATAAGGCAAATTTAAATGACGCGCTTGTTCGATTTGCCAAAGCACGTTGTAAGTACCGTAAGACGCTTGCTGCATCTCAGGATCGAAAAACGTGTAAACCGACGAAAGGCCGTCGCTTAGAATATCGATAATGCTGACCATTTTTAGTGTTTGCTCCGCATCGCGAAACTCAACAAGACGGGTATTGACGCGGCTTTGTAACAAAAACTGTGCGTATTGATCGCGGCTATCTTGATCCATGCCGCCACCTGCGTGACGTTTATTTTGGTAGGTTTGATAGAGATCATAGTGCTCTTGCACGAAGCTAAGCGTGGTAACGTGTGCCACTAAATCGCTATGTTGCTGTTTCGCGCGCCGTTGGCTCCGATTTGCTTTGAATTCTGCCGTGCGCACGCGTACCGGGGTGCACGCTTGGCAGGTATCACAGTGGGGACGGTAAATGAAAATACCACTCCGTCGAAAGCCGCTCTTAACTAGATCTGAGTATGTGTCGGCATTAATTAAGTGAGCGGGAGTGGCTACTTGCGAGCGCGCGTGCATGCCATCCAAATAGCTGCACGGATAGGGCGCTGTAGCGTAAAACTGTATGCTCGTGAACGGTAGCTCATGAAGTTGCGTCACCGGATATCACCTTGATAGGGTTAGTTGGTGTAAAAAATCTGTGCGGTTTAAGGGGCACCACTCTAATATTGCTGCCGCTTGTGTCGCGCTCGCGAGGTGCTGGCAAAAGAGCGCACGCGAAATTGGGCTTGCGCCGAGGGTTGCGAGATGCCCAGTTTCTTGTTGGCAGTCTATCATCGCCACACCATTTTTCCGAAGGAAAAACACTAAGTGCGCGAGCGCGATTTTTGACGCATCTGTTTTGCGCGCAAACATTGATTCGCCGTAAAACATCTTTCCAATTGAAACGCCGTATGCGCCACCAACAAGCTCCCCTTCGCACCAAACTTCAGAAGAATGTGCGAAACCCTCCTTATGCAACTGACAGTAAGCGTTGATCATATCGTTTGAAATCCAAGTTCCGTTCTGCCCATCACGCGCTTTTGCGCATTCGTGGATAACTTGAGTAAATGCTGTGTCAAATCGCAAAACCCAACCAGGATCGTTGCTGATATGTTTTAGCTTCTTCTTAAGGCTTTGCGAAATTTTGAAATCATCCGTCATCAAGACCATGCGGGGATCGGTCGACCACCACAAAATAGGCTGCCCTTCGGAATACCAAGGAAAGATACCCTGCTGATAGGCCGATTGTAAGCGTGCGACTGATAGATCAGCACCAGCGGCAAGCAGTCCAGCAGCACCTTGTCGCTCAGTTAGTGCCAATGCGACGTCAGGAAACGGAGTGTCTTTTTCAAGCCAAGGAATCATGCTCGCATGGGTTTGAAAATGTCGAGACTGTGGAAGTTAAAACTACCCCCTTTTTTTGCGATAGCGAGATCTTCGAAGAAAAACTTCAATGTATGGCTAACTGTTGGAAATGCGATCTCTTCCCAAGGTATTTCATGTTCCGCAAATAGGTTCACTTCTAAGCTTTCGGTGCCAGCAAGGTAATCAAGATCCAGTAAGGTTGCACGATAAAAGAGATGCACTTGATTTACGTGAGGAACATTCATGACGGAAAATAACTCGTGAAGCTCGATATTTGCACCTGCTTCTTCTACCGTTTCGCGTTGTGCTGCTTGGCTCGTTGTTTCACTGTTTTCCATAAAGCCGGCGGGCAAGGTCCAATAGCCATGACGTGGCTCAATCGCACGTTTGCAGAGTAAAATTTTTGTCTCGCCTTGCAATTGCCAAACTGGAATGGAGCCGACAACCATTTTTGGATTTTGGTAATGGATAGTTCCACATGACAAACAAACGTGACGTTCGCGCGTGTCATCAGCGGGGATTTGCATTACGACTGGATGTGCACACTGCGAACAAAATTTCATGGTGGCGTGGTTTTCAAAATGAATGTCGAACTGTTAGTTTAACATTGGCGTTAAAACAGGTTCGACGCACGCCGTCTGCCCTTGTTTCCTTGGTGCGACGCACAGAAATAACGCGGGTCAAAATGAATTTCCGAAATAGAATTTGCGCAAAGCAGCAAAACCATGTATAGTTTCATTCTTCAGACGCGGGGTGGAGCAGTCTGGCAGCTCGTCGGGCTCATAACCCGAAGGTCGTAGGTTCAAATCCTGCCCCCGCAACC
>CAYPNW010000114.1:0-7971 GCA_964411965.1 uncultured Burkholderiaceae bacterium | reverse complement strand
TAGCTAGCTATTGGCAACGAAGAGCAACGAAAATGACCGAAAATGCGCCGCCAGCGCACCTGATGGAAAATCTGGGTTGATCGAGCCATTGCGACGGTAATTACCACTAAAATGGCATGTATTGAAGTTCACACTGTCTATTGCTTTTCTCGTAGTGTTAACTTCTCCACGCAAACCCTAATTAAGACCGTACATGCATTTTGAAAAAACCCTTTCTCAACAAGAAGCGCTCGCGAAACGTTTCTGTGACACTCCCTACCAGCTTCGTGACATCCAACTTTTTCAACATGTCTCGGAGCCAGATTTAGAATTTATTCGCAAGATTGTCGGTCAATGTGGCGTTCTAAAAGTCAAGGCGAACCAAGTCGTCATTACTGCTCGCAGCACAGGTGCCAATTTGTATATCGTCTTGGCTGGTGCCCTGGGTATTACTACGGCGAGCCAAGAAGGTCGGCCATCGGAACAAGTCGGCACGCAATATCAAGCCGGAGAGTGTGTTGGAGAGCTGTCGGTTCTCGATGAAGAAAGTCATTCGGCCACCATCGCGGCATTAGTTGATAGCGAGATTTTAGCGATTGATTCAGTGTCGGTTTGGAAGTTAATCGAAGAGACGAATGGTGTGGCAAAAAATTTGTTGCGACTCTTATCGTTCCGAATTCGTACCGCTAATGCACAGATTCGCAATCGCCAAAAAGTCGGTGAATTCTACCGCCAACTCTCGATGATCGACGGCTTAACGGGCCTGCACAACCGCGCATGGCTCAACTCTCAATTGCCGGCGCTGATCGACAATGCTCGCCTTAGCGCAACAGCACTCAGCATCATCATGGTTGACCTCGATCACTTTAAGCGTTTCAACGACGAGTTTGGGCACGTAGCGGGTGACGATGCTCTGCAGACAGCAGCAAAAGTATTAAATGCTGGATTAAGACCTAGTGATTTTGCTGCACGTTATGGCGGCGAGGAAATGATCGTGCTACTTCCCAATACGAATTTACCCTCCGCGCAAATCGTTGCTGAACGACTATGTGAGAAGCTACGTAATACGCCAATACTGCCTCATGCGGAAAAAGTGCTTCCCCATATCACGGCATCTTTCGGTTTGGCATGCTTAGCAGATGAACAGGATGCAAACCAAGTGATTGCATGTGCCGATGCAGCCTTGTACCGCGCCAAAGAGGCTGGCCGTAATCGCGTATCGTTGTAGGTCGAACCGTCAAAATTTACGCAAGAAGTAAAAAAGCCTCTGAAAATTCAGAGGCTTTTTTCACGACGTTTAATAAGGATTAAACCTAGAAACGGCAGTTGACCGCTTCAAAGTTTAATTAAGTCGATGTTTTTTACAAGATATTATTGTTCTTAATGCTCACCGTTTTGGTGAGAACGCTACAGGCTCGATTGCACATTTTTCTGGCTCTCTGGACTACGTTGCTCGTCCTAGCAACGTAAAGGTTGCGTCGTCCTCGCGCCTTGCCAGAAAGCCAGAAAAACGCACACTCGAACCTGTCCAACTGCCGTTTCTAGGTTAAAACAAATCCAAACGGTAGCCAACGCCGAGTCCGACGGCCACAGGGTCAAACTTGATTCTCTGCGTTTGATTTGTAGAGAAGGTCGCCGTTGTCTTCAAATAAGTTTTCGCAACAGCTAAATCCAAATACCAGCGCTTATTCAATGCTAAAACAACACCAGCTTGGAAAGTCGCTGCGACTTTGTTCTTGATTTCGAAAGTCGTCGCTGGTCCGCCAGTATTGAGTAACGCTGTCAATTGGCCAGAGCCCGTTGCGTCTTTGAAATAAGCGTACGTAACGCCTACACCCAGATAAGGACGAATCGGCGCGTCTGGGTTAAAGAATCGGTATTGGACGAACAATGTTGGCGGTAAAACCTTCGCCGTTCCCAACTGGCCAGTACCTGCAACTGCGCCAGCACCGTAAAGAGGATGCTTGTACCGCAGACCGAGATCGAGTTCCAAAGAAATATTATCCGTAACACCGTAACCAATCACGAAAACGGGTTCAGTGTCTGGACCAACGTCGGCCTTCGTCCCCGGCAACGCTGGGGCAGATAAATCTCCACTTTCAATCTTTGGTGTAATTTGATTTAATCCAGCTTTCAGTGTGATTTGGCCTGCACTTTGCGCTGAAGCACTCGAAACTACCGCAAATAATGCTGATGCCGCGACCAATTTAAGTGCGCAATTTAAAGTTTCTTTCATTTTGTCTCCTGATTCATTTTGTAGTGTCGATTTTGATGTTCTAGCTAAGGTCGAGCGATTGACGACTCGACCAAACGTCGCTTAGAGCCACCCTCTGACAAGCATTCTTTCAGAAACGAAACGTGCTAACAGTAAATACGTGAATGGAGTTGGATGCACACCATCGGCAAACGAGTAGTGACTTACATCACCTGGGATTAAGTTTTTACCTGTGCACGTCAACGAACTACTCAATGGGTTTTTCGCAGGAGTGAGATCACAAGCGGTATCTTTCACATTGGTCAAGCCATAAGGTGCAGGATTTGTTGCTTGGTCATGGCTAACGGTGTACAGGTCAACCAGCAACACGTTTGGCTCATTCGCCAAACCTGCGGCTAACGTACTATTGAAGGCATTCACAAGTGCATCAATCAAAACGATGGTAGCCGGGTCATTCGCGCGTCCAGAGGGTGTTGTTGCAACGTCAGGAATATTGTTAACAACAACGCGTGTTGCGCCCTTACCAACGATCTGTGTTTTGACCAAAGTTACCAACTCCGTTGCGGCCGTCACTAATACAGGTACCAGCTTCGGACCATTTGCCGCAGCATAAGCTGCGCCTGCTTGGGCACCAGCTGTATTTCCGGCGGTAGTTGCCGCAGCTTGCGCCTGTGCCACTAGTGGGCCATACACTGCTGGTGATGCAACAGCGGAATTACCTGGTTGAACTGCTGCTGCAGCAACCGCGGCACCGACCACAGTGGCGCTTGTGCTACCTGGGCGTGCAGATTCCGTTGCCAAGGCAAGCCCGATTGCTTGTGCTGCTGTCGCCGGATTAGTCGCAGTGCGTGCTAACAAACCAACCAAGGTCGAACCAAAGGTTTGCGCACCAGCCGCCGCACCTGCCGCTTGGCCCGCTGCTGTTGCCGCTGCGGCCAATTCATTCAAACCAACCAGAATATCGTTAGGACCGGCCAACACCAAGACCAACTCATCGCCTTTAAAGCGCCCGCCAACTGCTGCGAGGTGGTTTTGAATTTGCGTAGAAACAGGCACTGTAAGTGGTCCTAAAGCAGACCCAAAGCCAGAACCATTCGGATTGGTCACGCGTGACCCGCCCTGTGCATAACCAAAACAGCCTTTATTGTTGACAACTGGAACAGAGAAACCTTGCGCAGCAGCACCTATCAACCCAGTTTGCGCTGGGCAAGGTGCTGGCAGACCAAGTTGCTTTGCCATCAATTCTGTCCAATTCAAGCCTGTCAGAGCCGGATTGGTTGCCGTGTTGTCACCGTTAATGGTCCACTTTCCGCCACCCAGTGCTTTGACTGTGCCTACCGCATACGTACCCACGTCTGACAAACTGTCACCAAAAGAAACTTGAGCACTGTATTTAAATCTTAGTGTTTGATCACCACCGGTGCTGCCGCTACCGCTGCCGCAGCCAGATAAAACGGCTGCTGCGATTAAGGCGAGCGCAAATTTTGTTTGACGCATACTTGTCTCCTGTTAAAAAATTTCTAGATATTATTAAGAATCAGCTTCGCTCACGTAGAAAGCGCTGACGGGTACTGGCGACCTCAGCACCAGTATCGCATTATGAAAAATGCCTGAATAGTGGAAAGCCTCAATTAGAGTGCTTTCTCGCTAAAAAAACAACGCACGGGGAATTCTGTCCCCCGTGCGCCTTTACAAATACTTAAAAATAAGTCTCTGCTTAGCCAAAATCAAGGCGATTTCGCTTCGACAAGAGGCACAGTTGCATCCAATTTTTGTTTTCCAGAAAAATAATTTTTCGCCGACTTCCCCCACTTATCGAGGTAGGTATACGCGATTGGCACTACCAACAAAGTTAATAGAGTTGACGTAATAATTCCACCGATCACCGCCCTCCCCATAGGTGCCTGCGATTCTGCTCCTTCAGTGATGCCGAGTGCCATCGGCAACATGCCGAAAATCATAGCGATCGTTGTCATTAAGATTGGGCGCAAACGTACCTGGCCAGCGGCCAAAATCGCATCGTGTTGCGACATGCCTTGGCGTTGTGCTTGATTGATAAAATCAACCAACAAGATGCCGTTCTTTGTTACCAAGCCCATTAGCATGATGAAACCAATAATGGAGAAAATATTCAGCGTACTGCCTGTGACCAACAACGCGAGCAACACGCCAATGAGTGAAAAAGGCAGAGCAGTCATAATCGCTAACGGTTGCAAAAAGCTACCAAACTGAGAGGCCAAAATAAGGTAGATAAAGATCACTGCAACACCGAGCGCCGCCAAAGCTGCCTGAAATGACTCTTGCATCTCTTTGGTTTGCCCACCTACATCAAAACGATAGCCGGGCGGCAGTTCTAAAGTCTTGACCAAATTTTGCACTTCCGTGCCCACATCACCAGCAGGACGTCCTTCGACATTGGCATAGATTGCCGCACGCCTTTGTAAATCTTGCCGCTTAATCACACGTGGACTGGTGCTAGGAATAAATTGCACGACCTGACGTAAGGGCACCATCATAGGTTTTCCACTCGCATCTAACTTTGTACTGGCGAGTGCAAGATCACCCAAGTCAGACATTTTTTGCCGACCCGATTTTGGTAACTGCACATTGATTTCATAATTTTGCCCATCTGGTGCGAGCCACTGCCCTATCGTGTCACCGGCAACAAATGGTCGCAGTGCTGCACCAATCTGCTGCACAGACAAACCAAGATCGTTTGCGAGTTCATTATTTACTTTGACCAATACTGTCGGGTTAGCTCCAGACAGACTGCTCTCTAAATCGGTAATGCCCTTAATTTTGCCTACCTTGCGCATCACTTCATCGATCACGCCCTGCAACTTATCGGCGTCTGGCCCTAAAATTGCGATGTAAATCGGCTTATTAAAACCGACGCCCAACTCAATACCCGCAACAGATTGCAAGCGTTGACGAATTTGCGTCTCAAGATCTTTCTGCGATTTTCGATGCGTCTTTGTGGGATTACTTAACTTCAAATTGATTTGCGAAGTGTTGCGCTCGCCGTCGATTCCAACACTGGTATTGACGGTGATAATTTCGGGCATGGCTTTCAAGATCGCTTCGACTTGGCGCGTTTTTTCATCCGTGTAAGCAAGGCTTGATCCAACAGGTGTTTTCAAATTCAAGGCGATCTGACTTTCATCTGTGTCAGGCGCAAACTCCGCACCGATAAACGGCAGCAAGAAAAAACTTCCCACGAATAACAAGCTCGCAAAGGCCAGCGTGGTTTTGCGCTTACGCAATACCAACTCGAGCATCACACCGTAAATATCATGCAGCTTTTCAATGCCGTGTTCAATTTTATCCATGCCACGTTTTAGCCATGGCAAACGAGCAAAGCGATTTTCTGTAGGGTCATGCCAAACTGACGACAACATAGGATCAAGCGTAAAACTGACAAACAAAGAGATCAGCACCGCCACCGTCACCGTCACGCCAAATTGAAAGAAAAATTTGCCAATAATGCCGTCCATAAAAGCCACTGGCACAAATACGGCAACAATCGCAAATGTCGTTGCCATCACCGCCAAGCCAATTTCATTGGTGCCATCCGAGGCTGCCTGTCGGTGGTTTTTTCCCATACCTAAATGTCGCACGATGTTTTCGCGCACGACGATGGCATCATCAATCAACAAACCTATGCACAATGACAGCGCCATCATGGTCAAGAAATTCAAGGTAAAACCAAAAGCTTTGAGAGCTATAAATGTGGCGATAACCGAAATCGGTAAAGTCAAACCCGTAATGATGGTGCTGCGCCATGAATGTAAAAACAAAAATACGATGAGTATGGTGAGCCCAGCGCCTTCAATGATGGTGCTCTTCACGCCCTTAAGAGAATCTTTCACGTAATCGGCATTATTGTCAGTGATGTCAATCACGACATCTTTCGGCAACCGGGCTTTCAATTCCTCTACCGCTTCAACGATGCCTTCACCCACATTCACAATATTCGCGTCTTGCACTTTCGTAATCGCCACGCTGATTGCACGTTCACCATTCACACGCGAGATGGAGTTTTCTTCCCGCTCACCATCAATCACTTGCGCGACCTGTTCCAAATAGACCGGCGCGCCTGCACGTCTTGCCACAATGATTTGGTTGAACCCTTTTGTATCTGTAATTTTGCCTTCAAGGCGCACCAACTGATCTTGTGCGCCGCGCGTGATCAAGCCGGCGGGCATATTTTGATTGGTCGCCGAAATGGCACTGAGTACTTCATTCACACCCACATTGTTTGCTGCCATACGCTCAGGGTTGAGAAAAATCTGCACCTGACGCACCACTGCGCCACGTACATCCACTTTCCCAACGCCCGCGACGCTTTGCAGGCGCTTGGCGATAATTTGATCAGTGAGTGTTGATAGGGCTTTTAAATCTTGTTTGGACGAGGTGATTGCTAATTGCACCACCGGCCTGTCGTTACCATCGCCACCGCCGCGCACAATGAACGGATCTTTGACGTCTTTCGAAAATCCTGGGCGAATTTGCGCCACTTTGTCACGCACTTCTTGCAACACACGATCAGGATTAACCGATAGCTGAAACTCGATCCACAAAGTCGCGCGGCCTTCAAAAGAACTCGCCAAAATACGCTTAACGCCACTGATGGTATTGACGACATTTTCAACTGGCTTGGTGATTTCGTTCTCGACAATTTCTGGTGAAGCGCCGGGGTAACGTACCTCCATCCATACGCCAGGCGACTGTACATTCGGCATCGCCTCCAGACCCAAGGTGCGGTATGAAAACAAACCTAAAACAACCAGCCCCACCATCACCATAGTGGCGAACACCGGGTTTTGAATACTGACTTTAGTCATCCACATGGTATCGCCCTAGCCTTTGTTTGAAGAGGTCTTGGTGTCTGCCAAACTTGAAGGCGCATGAGGCACTTCCGGCAGCTTTACTTTGCTGCCTACCTTAACGCCTTCCAATTTAGCCGACAAAACCGTGGCACCTGCATCAAGACCTTCCACTACTTGCACAAAACCCTCGTCTTCATTCCGCAAACCCAATTTAACTTTTTTCTCCTGCACTTGGTTGTTCACGACGGCATAGACAACGTCATGTCCGTCTTGTTTACGTAGTGCATTTAAGGGTATCGTCGGCAATTCCGCGTTTTTTTTCAGAGTGAGATTACCCTTGGCGAACATGCCGCCTTTCAAAGACAAATCACGGTTTTCTACCGCAATATAAACGGTCATAGAACGTGAGCCAGCTTCCGCTGATGGGTTTATGCGCGCTACTTTTCCACTGAACACGCGTTGCTCGAACCCATCGACACGAAAGCTCACTTCTTGACCAATTTTAATTCGCGGAATTTCACTTGCTGGCACTTGTGCTTCCAACGTCAGTTGTGCCAAATCAACGATGCTGACCAAGGGTGAATCTGGCGACACCTTTTCACCCACCTGCACATTGCGTTTGCTAATAATGCCGTCAACGGGTGCTTTGATGATGGTGTCTGCAAGCGCCAACTGCGCAATTTCCCTTTGGGCTTGCGCTGACTTGAGACTGGCATTGGCTAACTCGACGCTATTGTTCGAGGTATCAAATGCATTTTGTGAAATGTAATTTTGCTTAAGCAAAGTTTCATTGGATCGGCGATTTTTTTGCGCGAGGCTCAACTTGGCTTGCGCTTCATCGAAGGCGGCATCTTGTGCGGTGAGGCGTGCACGCAAATCAGCCCCGTCGAAACGAGCAATGACCTGCCCTTTCTTCACGCTCATGCCTTCCTGCACCAACACTTCGCG
>CAYPNW010000113.1:1590-7998 GCA_964411965.1 uncultured Burkholderiaceae bacterium | reverse complement strand
CCTTCGCCTAATAAGCCTTTGAAGGTGGCGGCGGCGGTTTCTAATACTTTGTAATCGCTGCTTTCAACAAAGTCTGCATCGATGCTGCTGACTTTGATATTGCCGTGGAACATGCGTTCTATACGCAGGCTAAAGG
Organism: uncultured Burkholderiaceae bacterium; assembly: GCA_964411965.1. Lineage (GTDB taxonomy): Bacteria > Pseudomonadota > Gammaproteobacteria > Burkholderiales > Burkholderiaceae_D > Undibacterium. The sequence goes on along the minus strand of CAYPNW010000113.1, from coordinate 7,862 downwards.
TGCCAGTCACATCATCGCTACGCACCATGGCTTTGACGGCGGGTTCGTTAATCGCGGCGGTGAGGTTTTGCGCTGATTGTTCGGCGTGTTCTGCCGTGTCTAGCTTGAGCGTTACGCCTGTCATGATGGCGGTGAGGGCGGCACGATCAATCACGCGGGTTAGGCGCATCATGATGGCGTTGGCGAGGTTGTAGCTGCGCACTAACTCTGCCAAGGCGTCGCCCGTAATGGGTTCTGCGCCTGTGCTTGGTGTGAGCGATGCGCCGGTGAGGGCAACGGTCATCATGTAGCTGGCTTCTTCGGCGTCGTCTTTTAAATAGCGCTCGTCACGCCCTGCTTTGACTTTGTAGAGCGGTGGTTGGGCGATGTAGATGTGGCCGCGCTCTACCAGTTGCGGCATTTGGCGGTAGAACAATGTGAGCAGTAGTGTACGGATGTGGGCACCGTCAACGTCGGCATCGGTCATGATGATGATGCGGTGGTAGCGCAACTTTTCTACGTTGAATTCGTCAGGGCCGATGCTGGTGCCTAGCGTGGCGATTAAAGTGGTGATTTGCTCGCTAGACAGCATCTTCTCGAAGCGGGCTTTTTCTACGTTAAGCACCTTACCGCGTAAGGGCAAAATCGCTTGGAACTTGCGGTCACGTCCTTGTTTTGCCGAGCCGCCCGCAGAGTCACCTTCGACGATATACAACTCGCACAAGGCGGGGTCTTTTTCTTGGCAGTCTGCCAGCTTGGCGGATAAGCCTAAACCATCCATCACGCCTTTGCGGCGCGTGAGTTCGCGCGCTTTACGGGCCGCTTCGCGCGCGCGTGAAGCTTCGACGATTTTGCCGCAGATGATTTTTGCGTCGTTGGGTTTTTCTGCCAGAAAATCTGTCAAGGTTTTGGCGACGATTTCTTCTACTGGGCCACGCACTTCGCTGGAAACTAATTTGTCTTTGGTTTGTGAACTGAACTTTGGCTCTGGTACTTTCACTGAAAGCACGCAGGTTAAACCTTCGCGCATGTCGTCGCCTGTGACTTCGACTTTGGCTTTTTTGGCGTATTCGTGTTCTTCAATGTACTTGTTGATGACGCGCGTCATCGCCGCACGCAAACCCGTTAAATGTGTACCGCCGTCGCGCTGAGGAATATTGTTGGTGAAGCACAAGACTTGTTCGTTGTAGGCGTCGTTCCATTGCATAGACACGTCAACGGTGATGTTAGTGCCTTGGTCTGACAAACGTTCGCCGGTGGCTTGGAAAATCGTTGGGTGCAGGACGCTTTTAGATTTGTTGATGTATTCAACGAAGCCGCGTGTGCCGCCTTCAAACGCGAACAGCTCTTCTTTGCCTGTGCGATGGTCATTCAACTTAATGCGCACACCGTTGTTGAGGAACGAGAGTTCGCGTATGCGTTTTGCCAAAATTTCGTAATGAAATTCGACGTGCGTGAAGATTTCTTCGTCTGCCCAAAAGTGCACTTCGGTGCCGCGTTTATCTGTCTCGCCGATGACTTTAATCGGTGAGGTCACGATGCCATCAACGGTTTCTAGTTCGCGATTTTGCGGTACGCCGCGCACAAATTCCATGGCGTGGACTTTGCCGTCGCGCCGAATAGTGAGCTTCAATAATTTTGACAAACCATTGACGCAAGAGACGCCCACACCGTGTAAGCCGCCAGATACTTTGTAGGAGTTTTGGTCAAACTTACCGCCCGCGTGCAGTTCTGTCATAACGATTTCTGCCGCACTGCGCTTGGGGTCGTGCTTATCGTCCCACTTAATACCAGTTGGAATGCCGCGACCGTTGTCGGTAATCGAAATCGAATTGTCGCTATGAATAGTGACGTTAATTTCAGTACAGTGGCCTGCTAGCGATTCATCAATTGAGTTATCTAAAACTTCGAACACAAGATGGTGCAAACCAGTGCCGTCTGAGGTGTCGCCAATGTACATGCCGGGGCGCTTACGCACGGCTTCCAGGCCTTCTAAAATTTGAATCGACGAAGCGCCGTATTGGCTTGATTGATTCGCCGCGTTCGCTGCATTGGCTGCATTTTGTTGTTCTGGCGTGTTGTCTTGGGTGTTCTCGGACATGGTTACCTTCTATTGTGTTTTTATTGCTGATTCAAACTGCGTGGTTCTACTAAATTTTTTTGTCGATGTCTATTTCAGGCTTTTTTCAGGATCTTCGAAGACGACTTCAAATTAAAAAATCGCCGACTGACTTCGACACCAGCCTTGCTTGGTTTTGATCATTGAAGAACTTCGACCAGCCAGCCATTTCGCCGCGCTTATCTTGGTGAAAGTATGCGCGGCGAAACGAGTTGGCGACTAGATGCGCATAGGCATGACGACGTACTTGAAGTCGGTGTTGTCTGGAATGGTGATCAGCGCCGACGAGTTAGAATCTCCCAAGGCGACATTGATTTGATCGCACTTAAGATTATTTAACACGTCGAGCAGGTAGGTCACGTTAAAACCGATATCGACACTATCGCCACCGTAATCAATTTCAATTTCTTCGATGGCTTCTTCTTGGTCTGCGTTGGTGGACATAATTTGCATGACGCCCGGGCCAATCACACAGCGCACACCTTTAAACTTGTCGGAAGTCATAATCGCTACGCGCTGTAAAGAGCGCAGCAATTTTTCACGGCTTAAAGTGAAATTGTTTTTGTAGCCCTTAGGAATCACCCGATTGAAGTCAGGGAATTTCCCTTCCACCAATTTCGAAATCAGCTCGATGTCGGCAAATGTGAGCTTGATTTGGTTGTTGGCGATATCGAGGCGAACTGGGTCATCGTTCTCATTTAACAAGCGCTGCAACTCGATAATGGTTTTGCGCGGAATGATGACTTCTTGGCGTTCAAACGCTTCTTCAACTTCGACTTGGGCAAACGCTAAACGGTGGCCGTCTGTGGCCACGGCAATCACGTTTTTACCATCCACAACCAACAACAAGCCGTTTAAGTAATAGCGAATATCTTGTTGCGCCATGGAGAAATGCACCATGTTGAACAAATGCTTCAGGGCTTTTTGTGGCAACGTCACACTGGTGTTGAAATGTTCCGCCTGAGCGACAGTTGGGAACTCTTCGGCGGCTAAAGTCTGCAAAGAAAAACGTGACTTACCCGCTTGCACTGTCATGCGTTTATTGTCGAGTTTTAAGGAGACATCTTGGTCTTCTGGCAATGCACGCAAAATATCTAATAATTTACGTGCCGCGACTGTGGTTGCCGTGACCTCACCACCCGAGCCGATGGCTGCGTGCGTGGTGATTTGCACTTCGATGTCCGTCGATAAAAAGGAAACTTTTTCGCCGTCCTTGCGTATGAGGATATTGGCCAGAATCGGCAAAGTGTGCCGACGCTCGACAATACCACTCACGATTTGCAGGGGCCGGAGAATAGTATCCCGGTGTGTTTTAACCAATTGCATTTGTTATCCTCGCTTAGTTATCAATCATTAAAGGATGCGGCACTGTTCGTTGCAACGCTCATTACACCCTCTAACTTTTGCGTAATGTTGGTCGTTGTTTCGTATTTTTTTGTGCCGTTTCGTCTCACTCACTACCTACTGCATTACTTAATCTTTTGCTGCTCTACTTACTATGTTTCTTCCTGCTTTTGCTGCTTCGATTTTTAGTCACTTTCGCGTACTTGGTGCAGCTGTGCAAACTCATCTAATGACCATTTAACCTTTTAGCGTTTGCTCTAGAACGTGAAGTTCATGATTACACTCTGGATTTTTTCCACGATCTGCGGCGATTTTTCTTACCGCATGTAACACCGTGGTGTGATCCCGGCCGCCAAATAATTCGCCAATCTCTGGCAAGCTCTTTTGTGTTAACTCTTTCGCCAAATACATGGCAATTTGCCGTGGCCTAGCGATATTCGCTGGGCGGCGTTTTGAATACATATCCGCGACTTTGATATTGAAAAAATCAGCCACGGTTTTTTGAATATTTTCGACTGAGATTTGGCGATTTTGTACCGACAATAAATCTTTCAAGGCTTCTTTCACCACATCAATCGTGATGTCTTTGCCGTGAAAACGGGAATACGCCAAAATTTTCCGCAAAGCGCCCTCCAATTCGCGCACGTTGGAACGTAGATGTTTGGCGACGAAAAACGCAACGTCGTCAGAAAAATGCACACCCTCTGAATAGGCTTTTTTAAGCAAAATCGCCACGCGCATTTCTAATTCTGGCGGCTCAATCGCTACCGTTAAACCTGAATCAAAACGGGAAATTAAGCGATCATCCATGCCGGTAATTTCTTTTGGATAGGTGTCGCTGGTGATAATAATTTGCTTCTTTGCGGCGATTAAGGCTTCAAACGCGTAGAAAAACTCTTCTTGCGTACGGCTCTTGCCGCCAAAAAACTGAATATCATCGATCAAGAGTAAATCAAGCGAGTGGTAATAACGCTTGAACTCGTCAAAACCTTTGCGCTGGTAAGCAGTAACCACGTCACGTACGTATTGTTCGGCATGGATGTAGCGGATTTTTGCGTTTGGGTTGTCGGTCAAAATCTGGTTGCCGATAGCATGTATTAGGTGAGTTTTACCTAGCCCCACACCACCATATAAAAATAGCGGGTTGTACGAAACACCTGGGTTATTCGCCACTTGTATGGCAGCAGCGCGCGCCAATTGATTGGCTTTACCCGTCACGAAACTTGTGAAACTTAAATCGGGGTTAATGCGACTTTGGTCGCGCCTTGGCGCTGAACTTATGGATTGCGCTTCTGGCAAGGCTGCTGGGACGTCGCCAATTTGACGTTGATTTTCTTGCGAAGCGCTGCCGTTAGCGCTTGAACTACCATTCGCATCTGCTGGCGCTGCGGCCTTTTTGTTGGCGTTGGGATCAAGCACGAAATAAACTTCAACGGCGTCATCCCAGAACTGCGTGGCTAGCTCGGAAATACGGCTCGCGAACTGGGTTTTCACCCAATCCAACTTAAATCGATTAGGCGCGCCTATGCGCAATCTGCCCTCTTCGAAATCGAGCATTGCGAGCGGCTTAATCCAAGCGCTGTACTGTTGCGGCGTGAGTTCCTGCTCAAGTTGAGTAGTGCATGCCAGCCAAAAATTTTCCATGAATACTCAATTAAAAATGCGATGGTGCTCCAACGCGGTTTTCGCTGGCGAATTTGCCGTAGCCCTAGCGATAACCACTCGAAGGAAAAAACACGTTCTAGGTCGGGTAAAGCATGATTCTATGATTTGAGGAAGCCGCGCTGAGCGCTGTACGACGCCGTTTTGCATCGTCTTCGCATCGGTCATTTGAGTCAAAATAAACGACACAAACTATTGCCTCAAAAACACTAAATCGATCACTCCAATAATCCTCTATTCTAACCTCGACGGCATGAGTTATCCACAGGCGGGTAGAAATTTGTTTGGGTTGTCATGGAAGCAAAAGTTGGCGTTGCAGATCAAAATACTTGACAGCGCTCAACAAAATCGTGTCTAATTCAGGGTTCCCTAGCTCTCTTTTGGTAATTAAGTTGTTGATGCACGTTGTTTTCAATAATTGAAGCAATGCGCGAATAGTCCGAGCGACAAACTTAATTATGAGGTGGCAGTCTTGGGGTCTGTAATGGTGTAGATGGAGTAAGTGTTGTACGACACAGTGCGCTATTACCAGTTTTGGTTCTTTCCACACTTTTCGCTTACCTACTGAAATTAACCTTTGTGGTTAGTCGTCAGTGAAAAGCGCAGAGTTGAAATAACCCTCATTTCGATTTTTTATTTGCTCAAATAGCGAGACCAACATGAAACGTACTTACCAACCCTCCGTCGTTCGCCGCAAGCGCACTCACGGCTTCCGTGCACGCATGGCTACTCGTGGCGGCCGCGCAGTTTTGAACGCTCGTCGCGCCAAAGGCCGTAAACGCTTGGCAGCCTGATCGTTCTCGTTTGAGTCGGCAGAAGTCCGGGTTTTCCTTGACTGCAGTTCCGACGATAACGTGAACTCCATTGTGATCAGCGCAATCGACAAAGCCCAACCTAGCGAAGATTTTGCTCGGTGCAGGCGGATCGTAAAAACGGATGAATTTTCATCCGTTTTTCGTTTGCGTCCCGTGCAAAGAACGGCGCATTTTGTGTTGTATGTGCGTCCCAACGCCCTACCCAATGCACGCCTTGGCGTGGTTGCTGCGAAGCGTTTGGCGCCTCGTGCAGTCACGCGCAATACGATTAAACGGCTCACCCGCGAGATTTTTCGTACCAGCAATTTGAAACAGGTGGATTGTATTGTGCGTTTATCAAAAGCCGTCAACAG
>CAYPNW010000113.1:0-1490 GCA_964411965.1 uncultured Burkholderiaceae bacterium | reverse complement strand
CCTTGGCATGCTGGCGGCGTCGATCTGGTGCCAGAAAAAGAATCGCCTGCAAATCATGTCGCTAGTGAAAAACCAACATCTGACCCCATCTCCCTTCCGGGTCACCCTTCTAATCTTTCCTGACACAAACAAATGGATATCAAACGTACCGTTCTGTGGATAATTTTTGCAATGTCGCTGTTGATCCTTTGGGACAATTGGCTGCGTTATTCGGGCAGGCAATCGATGTTTTTCCCGACGCCAACTGCCCAGCAAAGTAAAACCGCGCCGACCAATGCGGCGCCCGCCTCGACTGCCGCAGCGAATGCAAACACCGTGGCAACTGCACCAAATGCCACACCGGGCACTAGCGAGAACACAGACGCAGTCTTCAAAAGCGAACGTATTACGATAGAAACCGATGTGGTCAAGGCGGACATTGATACGCTGGGCGGCGAACTTGTACGTTTAGAATTGCTGCAACACAAAGAAGCGATTCACCAAGAACATTGGTATGACGGCTTTTTGGAGTTAGCAGGTTTGAAGGCGCGACCAGTTGCAACTAACAATATCGTGCTTTTTAATCAATCCGCGCAACGTACCTATTTGGCGGAAACTGGCTTGATCGGTGGCGACTTCCCCAACCATAAGTCGGGCTTCACGGCGCTACCAGGCGTGCGCACCTTGGCTGGGCAAGATAAAGTTGAATTAGTCTTGGAATCCGAAAAAGCCGGCGTGAAACTCATCAAGACGTACACCTTCAAAAAAGGTCAGTATTTGATTGACGTGAAACATCAGGTCGTCAACAACACTGCCGCTGCAATCACTCCGTCTTTGTATTTGCAACTGCGCCATGATGGCACCAAGCCAACTGGCGGCTCTATCTTCACAGGCACAGCAGAATTTTATGCGCCTGCTGTGTACACCGAGGCTGAGAAATTCCAAAAGTTAGAATTCGAGAAGATCGAGAAAAAAACCGTGAGTCATGCCAACAAAGCAGACAATGGATGGGTCGCCGTGATTCAACATTTCTTTGTTGCTGCTTTCATCCCTGAAGATAAACTCCAACGGGATATTTATACAGACACAGTGGGCACCAATCTCTACACCGTGGGCAGCAGAATGTCGCTGGGGTCGATCGCTCCTGGCGCTAGCACCAGCATGAATGCGCGCTTATATGCCGGCCCACAAAACACGGCTGTGCTGGAGAAAATTGCACCCGGCCTCGATCTGGTGAAGGACTATTGGCACTTCGCGATCATCGCCAAGCCCATGTTTTGGGTCATGGAATTACTGCACGCTTTAATTGGCAATTGGGGTTGGACAATTGTTGCCTTCACCATCGCCATTAAACTCGCGCTTTTCCCTTTATCTGCCGCGGGTTATCGCAGCATGGCGAAGATGAAAGTGGTGACGCCGAAAATGACTGCTGTGCGCGAGCAATATAAAAATGATCCGCAAAAGATGAATCAAGCGATGATGGAGTTGTACAAGAAAGAGAAAATCAACCC
>CAYPNW010000112.1:0-8040 GCA_964411965.1 uncultured Burkholderiaceae bacterium | reverse complement strand
GCACCTTGATCAATCGCACGCTTTGCATCGAGTTCAGTTGCAAGGTCAGCGCCGCCAATTAAATGCACGGATTTACCTGCCGCTTGTAAGCCTTCCAGCAAATCGCGTTTTGGGTCCTGTCCCGCGCATAAAATTACGTTATCAACAGGAATGGTTTTTTGTTGACCCTCCACCGTGATATGCAGACCCGCGTCGTCGATCTTGTCATACGACACGCCGGAGACCATTTGCACATGGCGATTTTTGAGGCCTGTGCGGTGTATCCAGCCTGTGGTTTTACCAAGTCCATCGCCCACTTTGGACTTTTTCCTTTGCAACAAAAAGATTTGGCGTGGTGAGGGCTCGATCTCCGCCTCGCGCAAGCCGCCTGCCGCTTTGTATTGCGTATCGACACCCCACTCGGCAAAGAATTTTTCTGGTGCCAAGCTATTGCTTACGCCCTCATGGCTAAGGTACTCTGCCACGTCAAACCCAATGCCGCCCGCACCGATAATCGCGACCAATTTTCCAACGGGCTTTTTCGCCCGTAGTACATCCAAATACCCTAAGACTTTGGGATGCGTAATACCTTCAATTGGCGGCACTCTAGGCAAAATGCCTGTTGCCAGCACGACTTCATCAAAGCCAGCTAAATCGTTGGCAGCGACCAAAATGTTGAGCTTCAAATGGACGCCTGTCAGTTGCAGTTGCTTACCAAAATACCGCAGCGTCTCGTAGAACTCTTCTTTGCCGGGAATTTGCTTGGCCACATTGAACTGTCCACCGATTTCATGCGCCGCATCAAATAAGGTCACTTCATGCCCACGCGTTGCCGCCACCGTCGCAAAACTCAAACCGGCGGGGCCAGCGCCAACTACGGCAATGCGTTTAACTTTGGTCAATGGTTGGTACACCAATTCCGTCTCATGACAGGCACGCGGGTTGACCAGGCAGGAGGTAATTTTTCCGCCAAAGGTGTGATCCAAGCACGCTTGGTTACAACCGATGCAGGTATTAATTTCATCTGCACGTCCTTGTTCAGCTTTGCGCATAAACATGGGGTCGGCGAGCAACGGGCGCGCCATAGAAATAAGATCGCAAAAACCATCCGCCAACAATTTTTCGGCAACGTCCGGCATATTGATGCGGTTAGTTGCGACCAGTGGAATCGTTACGTGCCCTTTGAGTTTTTGTGTGACCCATGCGAAGGCAGCACGCGGCACTTTTGTGGCGATGGTAGGAATACGCGCTTCATGCCAACCAATACCGGTACTGATGATCGTGGCGCCCGCTGCTTCGATGGCTTTAGCGAGTTGTATCACCTCTTCTAATGTGGAGCCGCCTTCAACCAAATCCAGCATGGAAAGGCGATACATGATAATGAAGTTGGCACCGACTTTTTCACGAATACGACGCACAATTTCTAAGGGGAAGCGAATTCGATTTTCGTAGCTACCGCCAAATTGGTCATCGCGCTGATTAGTACGTGCCGCAATAAATTCGTTGATCAAGTAACCTTCCGAACCCATGACTTCGACACCATCGTAGCCTGCATATTGCGCTAGCGAGGCACAACGCACATAGTCGTTAATCGTTTCCTCCACTTCCGCAGTCGTTAAAGCGTGAGGCACGAATGGGTTGATCGGTGCTTTCAAAGCACTAGGCGCAACCAAAGAAGGCTGATACGAATAACGCCCAAAATGCAAAATCTGCATGGCGATGCGGCCACCCGCGTCATGCACGGCAGAGGTCACGATTTTATGATGATCTGCTTCCGCTTCAGTCGTGAGCATGGCACCGCCGTGCATGGGTCGACCGCGTTCATTGGGTGCGATACCACCCGTCACGATCAAGGCAACACCGCCCTTTGCCCGTTCTGCATAAAACGCCGCCATGCGTTGAAAACCGTTTTCCACTTCTTCCAAACCAACGTGCATCGAGCCCATAATTAAGCGGTTAGGTAAGGTCGTGAAACCAAGGTCGAGTGGTTTGCTGAGGTGGGGGTAAGCGGACATACGATTTCCTTATTGAGGTTGGTGTGATGGCGCCATGTGCGCTAGTTTCAATTGCGGTTCGGCGAATTAATTATTTTGAACTTGATTTACTCACTGTGTGCGCAGCCGTTTTTTTGTACCTGCGGTGACTTTTGGTTTTGCTGTTGGTGCGGTCTTCGCAGCAACTTTCGGTGCGCTGGCTTTCTTCAAAGCTGCTTTCGGTTTGGCGCTATTGCTTGTAGAGGGCTTAGTTGACTTTGTTGACTTGCTCGTCGCTGTCGCAGTGCGCGTTGAGGTTGACCCCGCTTTTGCAATGGGCTTTCCACGCGGCGCCGGAAAAGGAACATGCGGCACTTTTGATTTGGCATCCGCCGTTTTTGTTGCAGTGGCTTTCACCAAATTCGCCAACTGTTCAGACTCCATCGCTTTTGTCAGCGCTTGTTTAAATTGATCTTGCAGCACATTCCACCATGCGGCTGGATTCGAGAAAGGTGCACTGCCCTGCGCATTTGCCGCAGCCGGGGATGCTTTTACCTCGCCGCTAGCGACTTTACTTGTGTTTGGCGCCTCCTCCTTTTCAACTGTCGGTGATGTTACTTCTGGCGGCAATTCTGGTGCTACTTCGGGTGGTGGGGCGGGTTCCTTAGCAGTTGTCGGCGCTGCTTGGGCGGCATTTGGCATAGGCCAATTTGCATTTGCCCCCTCTTTCTCATCGGGTTCTTTTGCGTGCGAGGAATGGGGCCAAGATTCGTGGCTGCTTGTCGTGTTTGATGTGGCACTTGCGCTTGGACTGGTTGCCGGACTGGCCGCCTTCATCTGTTGAGCAAAATTCTCGCCCATGGTTTTTAAGGTGGAAATCGTGGCTCTTTGCACTTCCAAGGCTTGTATGGTGCCTTTGAGCATATTCATGTTGACGTTCAACCATGACTCAACGGTTTTTAGATCTTGAATTTTCTTATCTAATTCATCAACAGAAATGGTCGGCGTCACCATGCCGGGCAATTGCATATCGCCCCACAACTTCTTGACGAATCCTAGCGGGTCGTTCATGCCAGATAAGCCCGACATGCCAGCAAAATCATTGTTTTGAAATTGAGCGCTCATTCTGCTTACTCCTTCTGCGATAAAGTAAAGACGGCGAAAACGGCATCGATGGACGAAACAGCAATCGTGCCGAGCAGTTCATGGCAAAAAACTTGGCGGTAAAACTAGGGGTACTTATTCCCCTTTACCCGAACCACAAAGGCTGTCTATCTTGCATGAGGACAGTGATGCCGTCAATCACCTTAAAACCATTTTGAAAATGCCTTCTAAGTTAATAGAAGGCGATCAAGCGCGACGTGTTCATTATGTTCTGCGCAAGCCAATCAACATGCGAATCGGACGCGTAGGTAGTGCGTCGAACAAGCATTTTTCAAATTGCTAACCGTGCCTAGCTATGCAGCTATTTGGCGAGACCGTTTACACTAACAATATGCCATTGAATCAAGATACCTTGTCGCCTCTACTTATTAATACAAAACGATATTTTCGTTTTGTGTTTGCGTCGCTTCTGTTGCATTTTGTCGCACTACTACTCATCGAGTTACCGACACGCCCTGTTGCTATCAACGAACAAAAGGAGCGAATCATTGCCATTAGCATGGAGGAAGATCAAAGTCAGCGTCAAACCGATCAATTTAGCGCGCAAGTGCCAACGGCGAAGAGTCATACGCAGCGCCCCCCGCAATTGGAACGGCAAGCATTGCGCAACACAGGTACGGCTAGTGTTCATGCTTCAAGCAATATCATTAGCACCCCAGATGAGCAAGCCACACTTGAAGAAAAAGTGGACCAACTCAACACCGTAGTAGCACAGAGCACTGAGAACGTCGATGCAACAGCAAACCCTAGCATCGAAACAGAAGCACAAAAAGAGAAGTCTGCAGACGTACCGCAAGAACCCGCCTCGTCCCCGACCACATTGGCCGTCAAACCACTTGCCTCGGCTCATTTGGAGATGCTCGTGACACGCAAGGAAGAAAGTGGCAGAACCGGCCTCGGCGCAGCAAGTTTGACGTGGAAAAATAATCACGATAGATACGAAATGAGTATCGAGGCGAGTGTGAGTTTCGTGCTTGCTCGTGTCAACTTATACAAACTGAGCAGCGTTGGACGCTTGGGAGAGAACGGCATTGCGCCCGAAACCAGCACGGAAGCGCGCTTGCGCCGCGCTGAAACAGCAACCCATTTCCAACACGACGATAAGCTCATCAGCTTTTCCGCTACGAGCAAAAAAATTCCGATGGAAGCTGGGGCACAAGACAAAGCGAGCGTTGTCATGCAACTTGCCGCCATCGGCAATGCCGACGAAAACCAGTTTTACGTTGGAAGGGAGATATTGGTTCAAGTGGCAGAAGAGCGCGACGCTTTGCCGTTTCTTTTTGTAGTGGTGGGCCAAGAGATGATCGACAGTCAGTTAGGCACACTACAAACTTGGCATCTTGTCCGCCCACCTCGTCCGGGCTCCTACAATTCGCGTTTAGATCTTTGGTTTGCACCTAGCTTGGGTTGGTACCCGGTACAAATAACGAATACCGAACGCAATGGCAATATCACGACACAAACCGTGACCAAAATCACGCATTAACCATTTATGAAAAATATTATCGCCATTTTTAACACCATCAAATTTCAGCAAACTGCTGCGCGGTTCACATTAGCCTTCACGCTGCTCACAATGGCCCAAGCCAAGGCTTATTGTGCAAGTAATTTGCCGCCGAATGCCGAACTCCGATATCAAATCAAAGCCGTACAACATGGCATACCCCTAAGCGGTGAGGCGATTGTTAAATGGTCGACCAGGGACGAATCGGGTGTTTTGCATTACCAAATCCATTCGGAAACACGGGTCATCTTGCTGGGAAAAATTCTTGAAGCGCGTAGCCAAGGGTTGCTTAACGAACAGGGTTTAGCGCCTGAAAAATTTTCTGAAAAGCGGCTTAATAAACCAGAGAGCAATGGCGTTGTAGATCGCACTAGCGGCCAAGTGCAATTTAGCGATGCAGCAAACAGCGTGAAACTAAAAGGTAACGAACAAGACCGTACCAGTATTGTCTGGCAGTTATGCTGGCTTGCGCGGCAGATGAATGAGCAGTTCGTTGCCGGTCAGGTGCACCAAATTCGCGTGCTCGGCCGGCGCGATGTTGATCTTTGGACCTTGAACGTCGTCGGTATGGAAGTATTACAAAGCCCAATGGGTGCAATTAACGCCGTCCATCTTACTAAGGTGCAAACGAGCGCTAATAAAGAGCAGCAAATCGACATTTGGCTAGCGCCAAACTTGGAATGGTATCCAGCCAAAATCAGCTTTACCGACGCCGACGGTGGACACGTGGAGCAAACGCTTAGCGCTATTAAAAGCCTCGCCAGCGCGCACGAATAAGCTTGATTGCGCTTACTCCCTCACACTGCGGGATGAGCTTACAGTCAACTACAAAACGCACACAGCAACATCGAAATTGGCAATTCCTTCTGATTCTTGCTGCTCTGTGCCTTTTGTTTTGGAGGCGTGGGTTGCATTAATCGTCAGACCGATCAACCGCCAAACAAACCTTTTAGCAAATCAGTGGGTTTCTTTTTCTTTTCCTCTTTGTCCTTTTTGCGCGTCTCTGCATCGCCCATGCCGCCAAGGATTGAGGTGGTGGTCGATTTCAAACGGACCTTCGCTTGCCACTCTTGTTCCCATGTGACTTTGGGATCAGTTGGCCTTGGTGGATGCACAAACACCGTCTCAGCACCATACGCAATCATGCGCAAAATGCCTCCCCCTCGCTCGCCAAATATGCCTTTTGGTACCTCACACTTCGTCACGCTTGGCGGCAAAATCACTTTCTCGTGCACCCATTTATCGACATCGGCGTTGGGCTGGTAATCTGTCAGGCCAAAGCCAAAATCGACCAGTTCGCTGGAGGTCCAAATCACTAACTCTGCGCCCTCTGCGCTGCTTGATTTATCGCTACTTGACTTATCGTTGCTTGATTTATCGCCGCTTGATTTCGTAGCATTGGTTTGGCCACCGCTTGCTTGACCACCCAATACACTAATGAAATAGCCGCGCGCCTGCGCTATGCTTTTCCATTCCAAACGCACACTGCCTTCATTTTTAGTTTGGCTTAACTCTATTGAGGGCATCAAGTCTTGAGCCTCGGCTAAGTTGAGCTTAAAGCTGTCAGGAATGCCGCTACCCACAAAGTTATGCTGCCCCACCAGCGACGCGGTTTCCGGTACTTTGCGATCATCATCTTTATTGGGCCAAGCAGGAAAGCCTGGCTGAGAGCGCGCACCCTTCGTGGTTTTGCCACGCGCCACGAAGAATTTCGCGTAATCATCAAGGGATGCGTTTGCCACATCAATGGTGCGCGGCTGGCCTGCCCTTATGGTCTCACCGCAGCCCCAGTAAAGCGAAATTTTGCCTTTTGGTTTTTCATAACTAGGTTCTACTGGGCTGTCATCTGTTGGGGTCGATGCGACTGGTTTGTCGGGTACGGGTGCCACTAATTTCAGTGATTCGCCCAAATTCATACCGCTCGGAAGCGTTTGCGTGGCTTCTGTCAACCCACTGTTTTTCACCGCGTTCACCGACACATCCATGAACCGCCCGCTAGCAAACCCCATGGCCTTGGTATTGCCGAAGGTATTCCCGCGATCGGATGAGCCCACCGCGCCACGTGCCAAGCCACCCAAAGCACCAAATAACCCGCCTGATTTTCCGCCTTTCGATGCGGCCTCGATTAAGTTACCGCCCGGCAGGTCACTCGAATTAGTGGCCAGATCGATGTACGCGTAGGCGATTGGTGGTTTGATGATCTGATTAATGGACTTGGGGTTAGAACTGCCCGGTTTGCTGACCTTGCTTTGCTCTGCTGCAAACGTCAGGGTGGACGTGGACATCAGCGCAACAAGGGAGCAACACAGTGTGATTGCCGTTTGAGACTTGGCTTGGACGTGACGCAATTTCATAGAACCGCTCCTCAAATCATCAGACCATCAATGAACGCCACCCCACTACTTTGAGCACCAAGTTGGTTGGAACATTTCTTGAGCTCGACAGGCAGCAAAAAAACCTAAACGCCTCGCCATGATAAGCCGAAATGTACCGAACCATCGAATAAATTGAGCTATACGAAGAACTTTCATTACGCCAACAAAGAGCTTTTCGCGCTAGATTGATAGCGCACAATATTCAAAAAAACAGGCAGTATGCTTTAAAAAAGCACTTATTGTGCTTATTTTAAAAGCACATTACTTTTATACTTTAATGAGTATATGATTACTTTTTGTCTGTTCAGAGCGAATATTGATTGCATTTGCATCGAGATCTCACTACAAAGTCATTAAAAAAACTAAGAATTTTCTCTGCGCCCTCTGCGTCTCTGCGGCGAGATATGAAAGCAATCGACTGAAGACTTTGCGCCCAGGCAAAAGAAGCGTTAGCATCGGGCTTCCTTCTATGCACTCACCTGACTCATTTTTCTATGCACACAAACAATGACAGCGCACTGGTACTTTTTAGCGGCGGGCAAGATTCCACGACCTGCCTCGCGTGGGCCTTAAGCCGTTATGCCCGAGTCGAAACGATTGGTTTTGATTATGGCCAGCGTCATGCCATCGAGTTAAGCATGCGCCCGCTATTGCTGGCCAAGATGCGTACTTTATCGACCGATTGGGCGCATCGTTTGGGTGAAGATCATGTCATCGATCTTGGCCTTATTTCGCAACTCTCACACACAGCAATGACCGCCGATATTGCCATCACCATGCAGAAAAATGGCTTGCCGAATACCTTTGTACCAGGCCGCAATTTAATGTTCATGTTGGTGGCCGCCACCTTGGCGTATCGACGTGGCTTAAATGTGCTGGTTGGTGGCATGTGTGAGACGGATTATTCCGGCTACCCCGATTGCCGCGATGACAGCATGAGGGCCTTACAAGTCGCACTCAATCTCGGCATGGCAACGCGCTTGAAATTGGAGACGCCCTTGATGTGGATCAACAAAGCGCAAACATGGACGCTCGCGCAAGATTT
>CAYPNW010000111.1:3353-8088 GCA_964411965.1 uncultured Burkholderiaceae bacterium | reverse complement strand
TTCAAAATAACAAAGGAGATTTCATCATGTCTGAGACCGAAACCAAATCAATAGAGTCACGTATTTTCCCTCCACCAGCAGAGTTTGCCGCGCAAGCAGCAATTCCTAGCATGGCGGCTTACGAAAAGTTATGCGCGGAAGCGGAAAGCGATTACGAGGGTTTTTGGGGCAGACTCGCGAAGGAAAATTTGTCATGGCATAAGCC
The DNA here is from genome assembly GCA_964411965.1 of uncultured Burkholderiaceae bacterium. Lineage (GTDB taxonomy): Bacteria > Pseudomonadota > Gammaproteobacteria > Burkholderiales > Burkholderiaceae_D > Undibacterium. Next base: position 7,883 of record CAYPNW010000111.1, on the reverse strand, counting down.
ATTTACAAAAATTTTAGATGAGTCGACCGCGCCGCTGTACAAATGGTTTGAAGATGGTCTGTTAAACGTGTCATATAACTGCCTCGATGTTAATTTAGAAAAAGGCCTTGGCGACAAAGTTGCTGTCATTTTTGAAGCAGATGGTGGCCAAGTGACAAAAGTGACCTACCAAGAATTGCATGCGAAAGTTTGCCAGTTTGCGAATGCGCTGAAATCGTTAGGAATAAAAAAGGGCGATCGTGTCGTCATTTATATGCCAATGTCGGTTGAGGGTGTCGTCGCGATGCAGGCATGCGCGCGCATAGGCGCGACTCACTCGGTGGTGTTTGGGGGCTTTTCCGCAAAATCTTTGCAAGAACGCATAGTTGACGTGGGCGCAGTGGCGGTTGTTACCGCTGACGAACAAGTTCGTGGTGGCAAACATCTTCCACTGAAAGCCATTGTTGACGAGGCGCTTGCCCTTGGCGATTGCGAAAAAATCCGCAATGTTGTGGTGTATCGCCGCACCGGTGGTGCAGTTGCGATGAGCGCAGGGCGCGATTTGTGGATGGATGAATTGACCGCGAATCAAGCAACACAATGTGAACCAGAATGGGTCAGTGCTGAACATCCCTTGTTTATTCTCTACACCTCTGGATCGACGGGAAAACCAAAGGGCGTGCAGCATTCGTCTGGTGGCTATTTGCTTTGGGCCATGCTCACCATGAAATGGACTTTTGATATCAAGCCCGCCGACGTGTTTTGGTGTACCGCTGATATCGGTTGGGTTACCGGCCATACGTATATTACCTACGGCCCCTTGGCAGTTGGTGCGACGGAGATCGTCTTCGAAGGTGTGCCAACTTTTCCGAACGCAGGGCGTTTCTGGGACACCATACAAAAGCATAAAGTCAGCATTTTTTATACGGCGCCAACAGCGATTCGTTCATTGATTAAAGCGGCCGATGCAGACCCAAATATTCATCCAAAGCAATACGATTTAAGCACCCTGCGTTTATTGGGTTCGGTTGGTGAACCGATTAATCCTGAGGCGTGGATGTGGTACTACAAAAATATTGGTGGTGAAAAATGTCCTGTGGTGGATACCTTCTGGCAAACCGAAACGGGCGGCCATATGATGACGCCTTTGCCTGGTGCGACGCCATTAGTGCCAGGTTCATGCACCTTGCCTTTGCCGGGAATTATGGCCGCTATTGTTGATGAAACAGGACACAATTTACCAAACGGTCAGGGCGGTATTCTGGTTGTTAAACGTCCATGGCCTTCTATGATCCGCACTATTTGGGGCGACGACGAACGGTTTAAGAAGAGTTATTTCCCTGAAGAACTTGGTGGAAAAACTTATTTGGCGGGTGACGGCGCGATTCGCAATAAAGACACAGGCTACTTCACCATTACTGGGCGTATCGACGATGTTTTAAATGTTTCTGGACATCGCATGGGTACGATGGAAATTGAGTCGGCACTGGTGGCTAATCCATTGGTTGCTGAAGCGGCGGTGGTTGGTAAGCCGGATGAGACAACCGGTGAAGCAATTTGTGCGTTCGTGGTGCTTAAACGAGCAAGACCTACTGGTGATGAAGCTAAGCAAATCGCTACCGAGTTACGCAATTGGGTAGCGAAAGAAATTGGCCCAATTGCGAAACCTAAAGAAATTCGGTTCGGTGACAATTTGCCAAAAACCCGATCCGGGAAAATCATGCGGCGCTTACTGCGTGTATTGGCAAAAGGCGAGGAAATTACGCAAGATATTTCTACGCTAGAGAACCCAGCGATCTTGGAGCAATTAAAGCAGGCTCAGTAGTTTCGGCTATCTAGGCTATGTGTAAAATTTGATCCTATAGATCACAGAGCACGGCGCAAAAAGGGGAGACTTTTTCTGCGCCGATTTGCTTTTTTGTTCCAAATTCTTTTCATTCTTTGCGCAAAACTGGCACAAAGCGACTTCGCACTTGGTGTCCTAGGAGACTTGCGGCAAATAAATTCGCGGTTATACTCCACTTATCGAATTTGCATTTGCTATTTGACTTAGAGCAACAAGATGAGCAGCATGCTGAGTCAAACCGAACATGCTCCACAATGTTTCAGACAAAATCACTATGCCCCCATTCAAAAAACGCTTGCCCAAAGGCAGCTTCAAGTTATTTCCCCGTGGTGCACGTAAGCTTCAAATGGAGCAAACGGATCAGCAATTAGGCGCGCCGCACAAACCACGGCGCGGTATTTACTTGTTGCCTAATGCATTTACTACAGCGGCACTTTTTTGTGGTTTTTATGCCATTGTTATGGCGATGAATCAGCGCTTCGATCAATCTTGCTGGGCAATTTTTGTTGCAATGATCTTAGACAGTTTGGATGGACGCGTGGCGCGGATGACGAATACGCAAAGTGAATTTGGCGCGCAATACGATAGTTTGTCCGACATGATTTCTTTTGGTGCTGCACCAGCCTTGGTGATGTATGAATGGTCACTACGCGGAATGGGTAAATTAGGCTGGTTAGCAGCATTCGTCTACTGCGCAGGCGGTGCCTTACGATTAGCGCGTTTTAACACCAATATTGCGGTAGTCGATAAACGTTATTTCCAGGGCTTGCCCAGTCCTGCCGCGGCGGCCTTAGTGGTCGGGTTTATTCTATTTATGGAAGACCTTCATTATCTTGGTACGGATTTGCGTTGGAGCGGATGGTTTGTGACACTTTATGCCGGTTTAACGATGGTCACAAACGTCCCGTTCTATAGTTTTAAAGATGTGAATATGCGCAAAACGGTTCCCTTTATCGCGCCCTTTTTGATCGTACTTGGTTATGTTGCTATCTCTTATGACCCGCCAAAAGCCTTATTTGCCTTATTTGTCGTGTACGGTTTGTCCGGTTACGTCGTGCTGTTGTGGCGTTGGCGTAAAGGTCGCCCGATTAGTCTTGTGCAAACCAAAGTAGACCATCCAGAGTGAGACGCATAAAGTTTTTTGCTGCCTGTTTTTAGGCTGCTTGCACTTTTAAGCGTTTCCGCATATAGTCTTCGCATGAACGCCGTACCTTCATCATTCGTTAATTTCACCACAGCGAAGCAATTGCCTTCGCTTCTAGTGCTATGTTCATTGCGCTCATTGCGCTCATTGCGACTACTAGCGTGGTAACGCGCTAAAATCACTTCTCCCACAATCTGTGTAGTTTTTCACTCCTGTGTGTCTTGCAAGGGTAAGTGAAAGATTGTGCAGATTCTGCAGGTCACTGCAGCCCAGCTCGTCTTAGCAAACTTTGTTTTTCCCACCCATTTCGGATCAATTGCGCGAAGCAATTAACACCTTGGAGTAATAGCATGGCTGAACAACTCATTATCTTTGATACCACCTTGCGTGACGGCGAGCAATCGCCCGGCGCTTCCATGACAAAGGACGAGAAAATACGTATTGCGCGCCAGTTGGAGCGATTAAAGGTTGACGTCATTGAGGCGGGCTTTGCCGCAGCATCGCAAGGCGATTTCGAATCTATTCAGGCAATTGCGTCTGCGGTTCGAGAACCGATTATTTGCTCTTTGTCACGTGCCAATGATCGCGACATTTCGCGTGCGGCCGAAGCCTTGAAAACTGCGCAGCGTAAGCGTATCCATACTTTCATTGCGACTTCACCCTTGCACATGGAAAAGAAATTACGCATGACGCCGGACCAAGTGCTGGAACAAGCGATACAAGCAGTGCGTTTTGCTCGCCAATTTACGGATGATGTGGAGTTTAGCCCTGAAGATGGCAGTCGCTCTGACATGGACTTTTTGTGCAGAGTGATTGAGGCGGTCATCAAAGAAGGCGCGACCACCATTAATTTTGCTGACACGGTGGGTTACGGCGTGCCTGAATTGTATGGAAATATGCTGAAAACCTTGCGCACGAAAGTACCTAATTCTGATCGTGCGATCTGGTCCGTGCATTGCCATAACGACCTTGGTATGGCTGTGGCAAATTCCCTTGCTGGAGTGATGATAGGCGGCGCTCGCCAAATCGAGTGCACGATTAACGGTTTGGGTGAACGCGCCGGCAATACGGCTTTAGAAGAAATTGTGATGGCCGTGCGTACGCGCAAAGATTATTTTGATTTGAGCTTTGGTATCGACACCACGCAAATCGTGCCAACTTCCAAAATGGTGTCGCAAATTACGGGATTTGCCGTTCAACCTAACAAGGCAGTCGTTGGTGCAAATGCGTTTGCCCATGCATCTGGCATACACCAAGACGGCGTTTTAAAAGCCCGCGACACCTACGAGATTATGCGCGCAGAAGATGTCGGCTGGAGCGCAAACAAGATTGTGCTGGGCAAGTTATCTGGGCGTAACGCGTTTAAACAACGCTTGGAGGAATTGGGAATCACGCTTGAATCCGAAGCCGAAGTGAATGCTGCATTCGGGCGCTTTAAAGAATTGGCGGATAAAAAATCAGAGATTTTTGACGAAGACATTATGGCTTTAGTGTCTGATGAAGAGCATTCCCATGGCAATGAACATTATCGTTACGTTTCGTTGGCGCAGCGTTCGGAAAC
>CAYPNW010000111.1:1379-3253 GCA_964411965.1 uncultured Burkholderiaceae bacterium | reverse complement strand
GCAAAAGCGTACTTATCGGCGCTAAATAAATTACACTCCAAGATTGAAAAAGTGAATCCGCAAAATTAAAAAATTTTCGTTAAGTATTGTCTTTGCTTTTAAGAGGAAATTTGCATGACTGTTGTAAAGAGACCCATGCTCACTGCGGCGCAAGCTTTAGAGCTTTTGCTTGCCGCTGCCGTGCCTGTGGGCGACATCGAAAACGTTGAGACTTTGCATGCAAATGGTCGTGTGTTGGCGCAAACGCAAACATCCAATATTGATGTGCCGTCCTTAGATAATTCGCAAATGGATGGCTATGCGGTGCGCTGCGAAGATTTTATTGATGGGCAGGCGACCCTACGCGTCGCGCAACGTATCCCTGCAGGTAAAGTCGGGCAGCCTTTAGAAAGCGGCACGGCTGCGCGCATTTTCACGGGTGCTTCCGTCCCAGCGGGGGCAAATGCGATTGTGATGCAAGAGCATTGCACGCAAGAGGGCGATCAAGTACACATACCGATGCAACCTAAATCGGGTGAATGGATACGTCGCCGTGGCGAAGACATTCGGGCAGGCGCGGACATACTCTTGGCAGGCACAAAACTACGAGCCCAAGAGTGCGGTTTAGCGGCGTCGGTTGGAATCGCGCAACTCACCGTGTTTCGAAAGCTACGCGTAGCGGTTTTTTTCACTGGTGACGAACTCGCCATGCCAGGCGAGCCCTTGCAAGCAGGCGCAATCTATAATTCGAATCGCTTTGTTTTGCGCGGGCTATTAGAGAATTTGGAATGTGAAATCAGTGATTTTGGGATCGTGCCAGATAATCTGGAAGCGACACGTGCAACGTTGCGGCAAGCAGCGGCACAGCACGATTTAATTATTACTTCAGGTGGCGTCTCCGTGGGCGAAGAAGACCATGTCAAACCTGCTGTTGAAGCGGAGGGGCGCCTAGCCATGTGGCAGATTGCGATAAAGCCCGGCAAACCGCTGGCATTTGGTGCCGTTAATCGTGAGGGAGGCCAGGCGTTTTTTATTGGCTTGCCGGGTAATCCTGTTTCTAGTTTTGTCACGTTTCTTCTCTTTGTGCGGCCATTTATTTTGAAATGCCAAGGCGCAACAAATACCTCGCACCATCATTACGTCATGCGTGCTAACTTTAGTTGGCCCAAGGTCGATAAGCGCAACGAATTTTTGCGCGCAAAGATTAACGCAAATGGTGACCTCGATTTATTCGATAATCAAGGCTCAGGCGTATTGACTTCCACCGTCTGGGGCGATGGTCTCGTTGACGTCGCATTGGGCGAAGCGGTCAGCGTTGGTAGTATGGTGAAATTTATTCCATTTGCTGGTTTGGTCTAGGCGATGAAGATCAAACTTCGTTTCTTTGCTAGTGTGCGCGAAAAATTAGCCTTATCGGAAGAGCGGGTCATCGTGCCTGATCATATTTTGAGCGTGGCAGATTTACGTGCATGGTTGATTTTGCGTGGTGAGAATTGGTCTGAGGCTTTGGCTGAGGAACGCGCTCTGCGTATCGCGGTCAATCAAGTAGTGGCAAGCATAGATACACTTTTGCGTGATGGCGATGAGGTCGCTTTTTTTCCACCAGTAACGGGTGGTTAACCTAGGCTTTACAACATGAGCACGATGAAAATTTCTGTTCAAACTGAGGATTTTGATGTAAGCGCAGAGCTTGCCGCTTTGCGCTTACACAACCCAACGATCGGTGCGATTGTCAATTTTGTTGGTGTGGTTCGCGACTTGAATGAAGGATGTGGCGTCAATCAACTTGAACTTGAACACTACCCGGGAATGACCGAAGCGGCGTTAAAAAATATAGCGCTTGAAGCGAAAGAGCGTTGGCAGGTCATCGATTGCGTAATTATTCACCGCGTTGG
>CAYPNW010000111.1:0-1279 GCA_964411965.1 uncultured Burkholderiaceae bacterium | reverse complement strand
GGTGGAGGTTATTTAATTGGGATGGCGGTGGCGTTTTTCTCATCCCACCCTGAAATGAGTCCAGAATGGAAATTGTTATTGATCACGGGATTTTTGGGTGGGCTCACAACTTTCTCAACGTTTTCTGCTGAAGCCATGGGTCTGATTCAGCGCGGCGATATGCTTTGGGCTTTTTTACATAGCGCCGTGCATTTATTCGGTTCAATTTTGTGTTGCTTCGCAGGTTTTGCAACGTATCGTATTTTGCATTAATTCGAGGAGTATGCTTAAAAATAGGGCAGTTTGCGCTTCTATTTAAAGCACATTAATAATTTACTTACTAGGGTATATTAAATTATGTTGGAAAATACTGTGATGTTCCCCCCCATCGAACCAACGCGACATGGCATGTTAGCCGTTGATGATTTACATACCTTGTATTGGGAAGAGTCTGGCAATCCAGACGGGCTTCCCGTCTTATTTCTGCACGGCGGCCCAGGCGGTGGCACCACACCGAATCATCGCCGTTTTTTCGACCCTAGCTTTTATCGCATAATTTTGTTCGACCAACGTGGTGCAGGTAAATCCACACCCCTTGGCGAATATCGCCAAAACACGACGGCACTTTTGATCGAAGACATAGAAAAAATTCGGGCGATGTTAGGCATTGCACAGTGGTTGGTGTTCGGCGGGTCTTGGGGTTCCACGCTGGCATTGGCGTATGGCGAGGCGCATCCCGTGCGCTGCTTGGGCTTTGTTTTACGTGGAATTTTTCTTGGCACCCGCAACGAAGTCGATTGGTTTATGAATGGCGTTAAGAATTTTTTCCCTGAAGTTTATGAAGATTTTGCCCATGCAATGCCGGCCGCCGAGCGGGGTAACTTGATGGAAGCCTACGCAAAGCGCTTATTCAATGATGATCCAAGTGTGTATATGCCGGCGGCAAAAAATTGGAGCCGCTATGAGGGTGCTTGCTTATTTTTAGAGCCGCAAGCTGAAGCAATCGCAAACTTTGAATCTGATGCCGTGAGTATTGGCCTAGGGCGGCTTGAGGCGCATTACATGCGAAATGCAGTGTTTCTGGAAGAAGACCAATTAGTGCGCAATATAGGAAAAATTCAACACTTACCTAGTGTTATTGTGCAAGGGCGCTACGACGTGATTTGCCCGCCAATATCCGCCTATCGACTGCATCAAGCATGGCAAGGTTCGAAATTGGCAATGGTTGCGACAGCGGGGCATTCTGCTATGGAACCTGGCATTGCGAACGAATTGGTGCGCGCTACCGAGCAATTCAAAA
>CAYPNW010000110.1:0-8221 GCA_964411965.1 uncultured Burkholderiaceae bacterium | reverse complement strand
AGTTCTAAGTGGTTGTCGAGTTCCCAGTCTGTGAATGCAGCACGTTTAAAAATTGCCCCAGTCACCCGAGCCACCTTAGTGCGCGATGTGTCAGTCAATGGACGCGTCGTCGCCGCTGTTAGTCCGACTTTGTATTCCACTGCGCCTAGCACCGTGACACTTAAAGTTAAAGCGGGCGACACGGTAAAGAAAGGCCAAGTCGTCGCCGAATTAGAATCGCCCGACCTCAGCAACCAATTGCAGCGCGAGCAAGCCAGTTATGAGCAACTCGAAGCCGAGGTCGCGCGCCAACGCATTTTGGCGCGCAAGCAAAAATTATTGGCAAGACGCGATGCAGATCAGGCAGAAATTGAACGTGTCTCCGCCGAACGTACCTACCAACGTATCGAGGGAGCGGGCGTCACAGGCATCATCGCAAAAATCGACTTCCTCAAAGCGCAAGACGCATTAAAAACAGCCGAAATTCGGGCGAAACATGCAGAGCAGGCGGCTAGTCTAGATGTGGAAGATGTGGACTTGAACTTGAAGACCAAAGTAAGCCAGCTACAACAACAAAAGCTGGTGCGCGATAACGCCCAGCGGCGTGTCGATGAACTGCGTTTGCTCGCTCCGGTTGATGGATTCGTTGGTACGCTTTCCGTCGCGAATCGCAGTGTGGTTGCGGCAAACACAGCATTGATGACCTTGGTCGATTTATCCCAACTTGAAGTCGAATTAGAAATTCCAGAAACCTATGTAGCGGAACTCGGCTTAGGAATGACGGCTGAAGTGCTTATCAATGGCAACAAGGTCTTAGGAAAACTCTCCGCCTTATCACCCGAAGTCGTGCGCAACCAAGTCTTGGCACGCATGCGTTTCAACGGTGAGCAACCGGCTGGCTTACGGCAAAGCCAACGTATCAGCGCACGTTTGCTGATTGAAGAAAAAACCAATGTACTCACGCTACCACGCGGCCCTTTCGTTGAAAACCAAGGTGGACGCTATGTTTATTTAGTAGAAGGCGGTGTGGCGCGCCGCGTGCCTATGAAATTGGGTGGCACGAGTATTTCTGCCGTGGAAATTGTCGAGGGATTGAAAGAAGGTGACCAAGTCGTGATCGCTGGCAGCGACTTATTTGATAATGCGACCCGCGTCAGCATTAACTAATCGATCCAAACTGAAATTACAAAACACCACAAATCATCGAAAGGATTCTTCAATGTTACGCATGACCAATTTGAACAAAGTCTATCGCACTCACATGATAGAGACGCACGCCTTGCGCGGCTTTGAAATTCACGTCAAAGACGGTGAATTTGTGACAGTAACTGGGCCTTCAGGCTCAGGCAAAACCACGTTTCTAAACATTGCCGGTTTACTAGAAGAATTGACCGATGGTGATTATTTACTCGATGGCGTGAGCGTCAAAGGCATGAACGACAACGAACGGTCACGCCTACGTAACGAAAAATTGGGCTTCATTTTTCAAGGCTTTAATTTAATTCCTGACCTCAACTTATTCGATAACGTCGATGTGCCTTTGCGCTATCGCGGCTTTAATGCGGCCGATCGCAAACGCCGCATCGAAGACGCCTTGGCACAAGTGGGTTTAGCAGCGCGGATGAAGCATTACCCCGCCGAATTGTCGGGCGGACAGCAGCAACGCGTTGCGATTGCTCGCGCACTAGCAGGCTCGCCAAAATTACTTTTGGCCGATGAACCAACAGGGAATTTAGATAGCCAAATGGCGCGCAGCGTGATGGAATTGTTAGAAGAAATCAACGCGCGTGGCACCACGATTTTGATGGTTACACACGACCCAGAATTAGCCGTGCGCGCGCAACGCAATGTGCACATTATCGACGGCCAAGTGTCAGATTTGGTGCGTAAGCTACCTTCGCTATATGAAGCAGCACCCACACCTGCGGCAACGACGGCTGCGGATTTTGCCGTTAATTCTTAGACCAGAACAGGATAGGCAATCATGTGGCATTACTACTTTTTTTTAGGCATACGCAATTTGCGCCGTAATCCTTTACTGACGGCGCTGATGGTCTTGACGCTGGCGATTGGCGTTGCCGCCAGCATCTCTACACTCACAATTTTGCATGTGATGTCGGGCAACCCAATACCGCATAAGAGCGATAAGTTACTGGTGCCGGTGGTCGATAACTTCCCCTTGGAAGGTTATGTACCAGGTGGCGTCTCGGAACAAGACCAATTGACTTACCGCGATGTCGCCAATTTTTTAAACAGTAAGCAAGGGCTACGCCGCACCGGTGTTTACGGCATATTTTTGAATATTGAACCTTTGCGGGCAGATCTTAATGTCACGCCCGTAGGAGGTCTTGCTGTTAGCAGTGATTATTTCGCGATGTTCGAAGTACCAATCGCACAGGGTAGAACTTGGACGGAAGCGGAAGAAAAGAGTGCAGCAAAAGTGCTTGTATTAAGCGCGCGACAAAGCGAAATATTATTCGGCAAAGAACCTGCCGTAGGTAAGCGTTTGCGCATTGATGGCAATGAGTTTGACGTGATTGGCGTACTGGGCAAATGGGATCCCGTGCCGCGCTATACCCATCTGGTGACAGGCAGTAGAGAGGGTTTTGGGGGAGAAGATGCCGTGTACATGCCGTTCGGAACGGCAATTGCTAGCCAAGTCGGTCCGAACGGGAAGATGTGGTGCAGTAGCGGAATCGGCCCAGGATTTCAAGGTATTTTAGATTCAGAATGTGTCTGGGTGCAGTTTTGGTTTGAAGTGAAATCAGCGTCCGAGCGTGCCAGCTTAAAAGATTACCTCAATAATTATCTAGCCGAACAGAAAAAACTAGGGCGCTTTCAGCGGCCAGAGCCAGCGCAGCTTTTTAATGTGATGGAATGGATGGAATATCTGCACATCGTCCGTGATGACAGCAAGCTGTCCGCTTGGTTGGCGTTTGGCTTCTTACTATTGTGCTTAGTGAATACCAGCGGCCTATTGTTAGCGAAATTCTCTAGCCGATCTGCTGAGGTTGGCGTACGGCGCGCGCTAGGGGCAAGTCGCAAAGAAATTTTTCAACAGTTTTTGATAGAGACGGGCGTGGTTGGCCTCGCCGGTGGCTTGCTAGGTTTGGGGCTCAGTTTTGCCGGTCTTTGGCTCATTGCGCAGCAGTCCAGCGAGATGGCAGTACTGGCAAAATTAGACGGCACCATGTTGGGCGTCACTTTTGCGTTGGCGGTCAGCGCAAGTATGTTAGCTGGGCTCTTGCCCACATGGCGCGCCTGCCAAGTAACGCCAGCGATTCAATTAAAGTCACAATAAAGTAGAGAAGGAAAAACATCATGCAGATACGTCCTATCTTATCGGCATTGTTTAGAAATAAGACCGCGCCTTTGTTGGTTGCGTTGCAAGTAGCTATTAGTTTGGCCATACTTTGCAACGCCCTGTACATCGTAAATTTGCGTTTATCAGCAGCAGTGCGTCCTAGCGGCATGAACGAAGAGCAAAACATGCTTAGGGTTAGCTATTTTCCGCTAGAGAAGAAAACCACCGAAGAAGTGCGTGAGTTGAAAAGCCGCCAAATCGACTTATTGCGAACCTTACCTGGTGTAGCGTCAGTGGCCCTTACTAATCAAACACCTTTTGGCAATTCAGATAGCCGATCCAGCGTGGCGGTTGATCGCAAACAGACGCAATCAACGATAACAGTTGGCACCTATAATTCTCCAAACTCATTGGTGAAGACATTTGGCCTGCGTTTGATAGAGGGGCGTGACTTTACCGAGAATGATGTTGTCGAAATCGATCCAAAAACCGATCCAAATCGACGCGCAAAAGTGGTCATCGTTAGCCAAGCCTTAGCAAAATTGATGTATCCAGATAGCGCTAGCGCACTAGGCAAGGCACTATTTTTCGGTACTGGGAGCGACGCAGAAGAGGCGCAAATTATTGGTGTAGTGGAAACCCTGATTACACCTTCGGCAGAAAATGCCGTTGAATCTTCCTACACTGTAATTTCACCGATTAAAAATCTAGACCGTCGGTCAAATTTTGCAATACGTACAGAAGCGGGCCAGCGTGATCGTGTCATGGCAAGTGTGGAAGACCAACTTAAAAAAGCTGCGCCCGGTTTAGTCACGTTGAAAACCGAGGTGATTGAAAAGGACAGAGCCAGCCGTTATCAAGCGGACAAAGCACTCGCATGGATGTTGATCGCCGTGTGCGCATTGTTACTGTTGGTGACGGCCAGTGGCATCGTCGGTATGAGTACCTTGTGGGTCACGCAAAGAACCAAACAAATCGGTGTGCGGCGGGCGCTGGGTGCGCGAAAGATGGATGTGTTAACTTATTTCGTTACGGAGAATCTCATCATCACTAGTGGCGGTATTGTGTTTGGTTTACTCTTTACGTTGGGCGTGAATCAACTTTTGGTGAGCCAATTTGAGTTATCGAGATTGCCCCTCAGCTACTTGTTCGTCGCACCGCTGATTTTCTGGTTATTAGGGATTGCCGCCGTGTTCGCGCCCGCTTGGCGTGCTGCGAATACGTCACCTTCCATCGCCACGCGGGGCGCATAGGGAGTGCGCTTCGCTAACTCTTAAAGCGAAATTGCGGATTTTTGGAAAAAGGTTTTTCCATGCCACTCATCATCTTTCTCGCACTTTTACTGACAAATTGCTCAAAAGAGAAAAAGTTCGATTTTTCTCTTCGCGTTGAAGCACCAAGTGCAGTAAGGATAGGCTATGCTTCTACGCAAACTTCAAGCGAAGACCATCAATGCCCACTGTTTTAATTATTGACGACAATCCCTCTATCGCCATTGCGCTTGAAGTGATGTTGTCCTTGCATGAAATTGCGACCATCAAGGCGGATAATCCTGAGCGAGGTTTGCGCTTGTTGGCGCAACATTCGGTGGATTTGGTCATTCAAGACATGAACTTTAGCGCGGACACCACTTCTGGTGCAGAAGGGAAAGTCCTATTCAAGAAAATACGCGATCAATACCCCGATCTGCCCATTATTTTACTCACTGCGTGGACGCATTTAGACGCCGCGGTTGATTTAGTGAAAGCAGGCGCGGCTGATTATTTAGCCAAACCTTGGAACGATCAACGATTAGTCGCATCCGTGCAAAACTTGATTGAACTAGGGCAGGCAAATCGTAGCCTAATGGCGCGTCGGCAGCGCGAATTGCAACAGAGAGCTTCGTTGCAGTCGCAATACAATTTATGTGGCGTGGTTTGGCGCGATAGTGCAACGGAGCGCGTTATTACCATGGCTTGTCAGGTTGCTCGTTCCGATGTCTCGGTAATGATTACAGGGCCAAATGGCGCGGGGAAAGAGCGCATTGCGGAAATCATTCAAGCTAATTCTCTGGTCAAAAATGGACCCTTCGTGGTGTTAAATTGCGGCGCATTACCTGCAGAATTGATTGAGGCGGAATTGTTTGGCGCGGAGGCAGGCGCGTACACTGGGGCAACGCGCGCTCGCGAAGGCAAATTTGAAGCGGCAAACGGCGGTACTTTATTTCTCGATGAAATTGGTAATTTACCGCTGGCCGGCCAGATGAAGCTTTTGCGCGTGCTAGAAACTGGGCGCTTCACCCGCCTCGGTTCGAATAAAGAAATGCAGGCGAAGGTAAGAGTCATCAGCGCCACCAACGCCGATCTTCAAGGCTTAATACATGCCGGGCAATTTCGCGAAGACCTGTACTATCGCCTCAATGTGATTGAATTGAATTTGCCGCCGCTGGTCGAGAGGCCTGATGATATCTTGCCCCTCGCGCTGCATTTTCTCGCTGGCCAACGCGAACTCGATGCCAGTGCGCAGGAGGGTCTATTGCACTATCATTGGCCGGGCAATGTACGTGAATTGAAAAACATGATGCAACGCGCCAGCTTGCTCGCGCAAGGTGCGCGCATAAGCGCGTCAGATCTTGCTTTACCAAGTCTTGAGCAAAGCGGCTTACGTGACGTGCGCAATGCGCCCAATGCGCCCAATGAGCCTGATCGTGCTGCGATAGAAATGGCATTAAAAGAGGCGAAAGGAGTGATCGCGCAAGCGGCGGCGGACCTTGGTTTGAGCAGGCAAGCACTGTATCGGCGCATGGATAAGTTCGGCCTGCCACGGTCGCGTGAAATCTAAGGAGACTATGCGTCTTGCCGCTTGTCGCGTCGCTTAGCGAGCCTATTTTTAGAGAGGTCGGACCTTGAGTACGCTGCACAAGCCACTATGCGACTGAGTTTATTTTTTCGCTTATTTATCCCTCTTGCACTGATTATGCTACTGGGACTGCTGGTATTTGCCGTTTTAAATCACTTTTTTCCACGACAAAGCGTCTTTAGCTTGATAGGCGTTGCCATCGCGACACTTCTTCTTTGCGCAATGCGTTTGCGCGCCGATTTACAAGACATGCTCACGATGTTCCGCACGCTAGCTGGCACGGTACTCAGCTATCGTGATGGCGATTTTTCATTCGGTTTGCATTGGCGTCGTAATGACGAAATCGCTGATTTAGTAGAGACGCACAATGAGTTAGGCCGCGTTTTGCGCGAGCAACGTTTGGACTTGGTGCAACGCGAACTCCTGCTAGACACTATGCTGCAAAACACACCAGTCGCGATGATTTTAGTTGCCGAGAACGCGAGCATCGTGTTTGCGAATATCGCGGCGCGCCAGCTACTTAACCAAGGTCGCAAGTTGGAAGGTTTTAGTCTGACCTATCTACAAGAGCATGTGTCTGCCGCCTTACGAGATGCGCTTTCCAGTGGCGCTGATGGTTTGTTTTCTGCAAACCCCAAACACAACAGCAGCAGCAACACCGCAGATGGGACGTCTGATGTCAACGAAGACGAAGAGGAAATTTATCACTTATCGCGGCGACATTTTAGTTTGAACGGCCGCCGCCATGAGTTACTTTTGTTGCGACATTTAACGACAGAGTTACGTCGGCAAGAAGTGCAAACTTGGAAAAAAGTCATCCGTGTAATTAGCCACGAATTGAATAACTCACTCGCGCCAGTCGCCTCCTTGGCTGTGTCAGGCGCCGAACTTCTAAGGCGCGGCAATGTGGAGCGCTTACCTGAAATTTTTAGCACGATAGAGGAACGTAGTCGCCATTTAGAAGAATTTATTGCAGGCTATGCGCGCTTTGCGAAGTTACCCCAACCTAATCGTCAGCACTTGGCGTGGGGTAGTTTCATTTCGCGCTTGCAATCGCAAATGTCGTTTCAGTTTATCGATGATGAGCATGCGCCTATTGGCTTTTTTGACCCCGCGCAAATGGAGCAAGCGCTGCTCAATTTGCTAAAGAATGCGCATGAGTCTGGCTCGTCACCACAAGATATACATTTGGCGGTGCGTCGTATGCATCAAGCGATACGCATTGATGTCAGTGACCACGGTGGGGGCATGAATGAGCAGGTTATGGCGCAAGCCTTGGTGCCTTTTTATTCAACAAAACGCAGCGGGACGGGCTTGGGCTTGGCGCTAAGCCGCGAAATTATCGAAGCGCACGGTGGTCGTATTTTGCTGACCAATCAGGAGCGCCATGGCGCAGTGATTGGCTTAACGGTTAGTTTGATTCTGCCAGATTGACCTGATCAAACATAGAGTGTCGATTAGGCTTGGTTTTTTTATGGGGCGAGATTTTCAAGTATGCTGGCGCTTTTCTACGCAATGGACAGGACATGGGAAATCGACTTTCAAAAATAGCCACGCGCACAGGCGACGCGGGCACCACTGGCTTGGGCGATGGTAGTCGCGTTGATAAAGACGCCTTGCGCGTGCATGCGATGGGCGATGTTGATGAACTTAATTCGCATATTGGGGTTTTGCTTTGCGAAACCCTGCCACCGCAAATGGCGCAAGAGCTCATCTCGATCCAACATGATTTGTTTGATTTGGGCGGCGAACTTTGCATACCCGGTTACACCATGATTACGGATGCGCAAGTCGAACGCTTGGATGCATTACTGGCAAAGTACAACGCCGATTTACCCGCCTTGCGTGACTTTATTTTGCCAGGCGGCTCGCGCGCGGCCGCGATTGCGCATGTGTGCCGCACCGTGTGCCGTCGCGCTGAACGCGCCATAGTAAGTGTGGGAAAAAGCGATACAATCAACGACGCGCCAAGGCAGTATATGAATCGCTTGTCTGACTTAATGTTTGTGTTATCGCGCGTGCTAAATCGTTTCGCGGGCGGAACCGACGTGTGCTGGGAGAAGGAGCGCCAGCGCTAGCAATCATGTTGGCATGGTCGAC
>CAYPNW010000109.1:6402-8231 GCA_964411965.1 uncultured Burkholderiaceae bacterium | reverse complement strand
TTGCCAAACTCTGAATCGAAAAATCATTTCAACACGAACATCACATCGGAGACAAAAATGGAATTACAAACATGGGAAAACCCAATGGGGACGGATGGTTTCGAATTTATCGAATACGCCGCGTTGGATACCAAAGCCTTGGGTGAGTTATTTGAAAAAATGGGCTTCACCGCAATTGCCAAGCACCGCACAAAGAATGTGACCCTGTATCGCCAAGGTGGTGTGAATTTCATTGTGAACGCCGAGCCTGATTCGTTTGCTCAGCGCTTTGCGCGCAAACACGGCCCTTCAGTTTGCGCTTTTGCCTTACGTGTAAAAGACGCCAATTTGGCTTACAAGCGCGCGTTAGAACTTGGCGCTTGGGGTTTCGATAATCAAACCGGCCCGATGGAACTCAATATCCCTGCCATCAAAGGCATTGGTGATTCCCTCGTGTATTTTGTTGACCGCTGGCAGGGCAAAGATGGCATGGAACCGGGTGCGATTGGCAATATCAGTATTTACGACGCCGACTTTGTAGCAATACCTGGCACAGACCCCAACCCAGTGGGAAATGGTCTTACATACATCGATCATCTCACCCACAACGTGCATCGTGGCCGTATGAAAGAGTGGGCGGATTATTACGAGACATTATTTAACTTCCGCGAGATTCGTTATTTCGATATCGCCGGAAAACATACTGGTTTGAAATCGAAAGCGATGACGTCGCCATGCGGAAAAATTCGTATTCCTATCAACGAATCGTCGGACGATAAATCACAAATTTCTGAGTACCTTGATTTGTACCACGGCGAAGGCGTGCAACATATAGCCATGGGTACTGATGATGTCTACAAAACCGTCGGTGATATGAAACAAGCTGGCGTGGTGTTCCAAGACACGATAGAAACCTACTACGATTTAGTGGACAGACGTTTGCCCGGACATGGTGAAAACGTCGATGAATTGCGCCGCTTGCGCATACTGATGGATGGCAAGAGTTCAGAATCTTCGCGCGAACTTTTATTGCAAATTTTTACCACGACTGTGATCGGCCCCATCTTCTTTGAGATCATTCAACGCAAAGGTGATCAAGGTTTTGGTGAGGGAAATTTCCGAGCATTGTTTGAGTCAATTGAACTAGATCAAATACGGCGCGGCGTGCTGAAAACTGACCAGACTCCCGCATAGTCAATCTTGCAAACCTAAACTGCAGGAAAGGTGGTAACGATGATCAGTTCGCCCGTTTCAAATCAAGAATTCTTAGCAACTGTGGCAGAAAAATCCGATGGCGCGCAGCTACGGGGTGATTACACGCATGCCGACAGCGAGTACGTGGTGCAGCAAAATTGGGTAGGTTATTCCGAGGAGGAACATGCACTGTGGCGGCGCTTGTATCAACGTCAATCTGCGCTATTGCCAGGGCGAGCATGCGATGAGTTTATCGACGCTTTGCAGCAAATGGATATAGGCGCAGGCATACCTGATTTCGCGCCAACTTCTGACGTGCTGTTTAAGGCTACAGGCTGGCGCATTGTGGCGGTGCCCGGTTTGATACCCGAGCTGACTTTTTTTACGCACTTGGCGAATCGGCGTTTTCCGGTCACCGTTTGGTTGCGCAAACCTGAAGAATTTGATTACATCGTCGAACCGGATGTTTTTCATGATTTTTTCGGCCATGTGCCACTGCTGTTTAACCCCGTGTTTGCTGACTACATGCAGCAATACGGTGCGGGCGGCTTAAAGGCGATGAATCTGGGCGGTTTAGAACTACTTGCCCGCTTATATTGGTACACGGTGGAGTTCGGTCTTATCAATACCAAACAGGGTTTGCGGATTTACGGCGC
>CAYPNW010000109.1:0-6302 GCA_964411965.1 uncultured Burkholderiaceae bacterium | reverse complement strand
TTAGCATAATTTCTTCAGTACAAACACGCTTCGCCAGCGGGGCGTGTTTTGAAACGCCGGTGTGCCCAAAAATACTCACTTGGGTTTTTTAGAATTTCCGATTCAATAAATCGGTTCATCGATGCCGTTGCGGCAATCAAATCGTCCCCTGGGTAGTTGTCCCACGCCGGGTGGAAAGTAATCTTCCAGCCTCGGTAATTGGGCAGCGTGCTGGCAATCACAGGGATCACACGCGCACCAGTCGCGCCAGCAATACGCGGCACGGCAGTAAGTGTGGCAGCAGTAACGCCGAAAAACGGCACAAATGCAGCGTCTTTCGTACCAAAATCCATATCTGGCAAGATGAAGAAGGGCAAATGCGCGCGCATGGCACGAATGATGGGTTTGATGCCTTCGTTGCGGGCAAATATTTTCACCGGCTTGAAACGCGTTCTGCCGCGCCGCAAGGCCTCGTTAAACACGGCATTGCTTTGTTGCGTGTAAATCGAACAAGCGGACATTTCCATCGCAATAGCCACCCCGGCTACGTCCAAGCCAACGAAATGTGGGCATAGCAATATGCAGGGCGCTGACTGCATGGCTTCTTTCGGCATAGCGGGATCAACCAAAATCAAGCGCCGTAGCCGTTTCTCTGATGCCCACCATAAAATGCCACGCTCCAATACACTGCGAACGTAAGCTTGAAAATGTTGGTGCGCCAAGGTGCGGCGTTCCGTGTCAGTAAGTTTGGGTAAGCATAGGCGTAAATTGGTAAGTGCGATATGACGCCGCCTCTTCATCAAATAGAACAGCATGAAACCTATCGTATTGCCAATACGACCTAAAATTGCTAACGGTAGCCAGTGTAAAAGCCACATCAGAAACAAGATCATTCTCATGCTGTTGAACTCTCGTCTGAGGCATCTTTAGCATCGAAAGGCGTCACGCCCTTGGGCACTTTGTAGCGGTTGTAACTCCAAAAATATTGCGCCGGGCATTGTTTAATCAGATTTTCCATCGCGCGGTTAATTTGCGCCGCTTGTGCAGCGACTGAGCCGGATAGGGTTTCGTTAAACAGAAAAAAACGTACAACAAAACCTTTGCCAGCAGCGAGTCGTTCCGCATAAGTGAGGACGATAGGCGCGCCCGCCATCGCCTGTAACTTCGCCGGTAAGGTCATGGTGTAGGCAGGGCGATCAAAGAAATCTGCCCAAACACCTTCACCCTGTTGCGGAACCTGATCGGGCAGTAAGCCGACCGATTCGCCACGCTTAAGCGCTTTTGCCATGGTGCGCACACCCGATAAATTTGCCGGCGCTAATTTGAGATTGTTGCGCGCTCGCGCACCTTCAATGAGCGGCTGTAAGAAGCGTTTGCGCGGCGGCCGATACAAAGCGGTAAGTGGTGTACGTGCTGCAATTATTTGCGCCACAATTTCAAAACACCCAAGATGCGGTGTGAGAAAAATCACGCCTTTTTTTTGCGCTAAAGCTTGTTCGGCAACGTCCCAATTTTCTAATTGCGCTAGGCGCAATACACGCTTTGGCGAGGCGCACCAAACAAACGGCAACTCCATCACGTTTTTACCCGTTTCGCTCACTGCATGCGACAACAAGTTTCCAAAGCCCGCGCCACGCAAATTTTGTTGCAAACGTTCGCCGTAAGTGGGTGAAGCATGGAAAACGATACGACCAATCAAACTCCCGCAAATGTGCAGGAAAGGAAGGGGAAGAAAAGACAAAATCCGGAAGAGGGCGACAAGCATGATGCTGAAAGAGCAAGAAATTCTGGGATTCGACAAGTGGGGCGTAAGAGGCGTAAAATATCACACATCGGTAGCAAAAAGAGCAATCTTCACGCTACCCCCGCCGAGTTAACAGACAACTTGCGAGGCGGGTTATAAATGTCGCTAAAGCGTCGCAGGCTTTCTTACTGACTGCGGCAGGTTTATATAGTCATTTTTTAAAGGAGCTTGCGATGGCTAATGATTTTCTCTTTACTTCCGAATCCGTTTCTGAAGGCCACCCAGACAAGGTTGCCGACCAGATCTCTGACGCGATTCTCGATGCCATATTTACCCAAGATCCTCGTTCTCGTGTGGCCGCTGAAACTTTGGTCAACACAGGTTTAGTTGTCTTGGCTGGCGAAATTACCACCAATGCGCACGTTGACTACATTCAAGTAGCACGTGACACCATTAAGCGCATCGGTTACGACAATACTGAATACGGTATTGATTACAAAGGTTGCGCAGTTTTGGTGGCGTACGACAAACAGTCTAACGACATCGCACAAGGTGTTGATCACGCCTCTGACGATCATTTAAACACCGGTGCGGGTGACCAAGGTTTGATGTTTGGTTATGCTTGCGACGAGACACCAGAGTTAATGCCAGCGCCCATTTACTACGCACATCGCTTGGTCGAGCGCCAAGCGCAATTGCGCAAAGATGGTCGCTTGCCGTTTTTGCGTCCTGATGCAAAAAGCCAAGTCACCATGCGCTATGTTGATGGCAAACCACACAGCATCGATACCGTGGTCTTGTCTACTCAGCATAGCCCAGATCAAAGTGACGGTAGCAAGATGAAAGCCTCATTCATCGAAGCCGTCATTGAAGAAATCATCAAACCCGTTTTGCCGAAAGAATGGTTGATCGATACCAAGTATTTGATCAACCCAACCGGGCGCTTCGTCATTGGTGGTCCACAAGGCGACTGCGGTTTAACCGGCCGTAAAATTATTGTGGACACCTACGGCGGCGCTTGCCCTCATGGCGGTGGTGCATTCTCCGGTAAAGACCCGACGAAAGTAGATCGTTCAGCCGCGTACGCCGCGCGTTATGTGGCAAAAAATATTGTGGCCGCTGGTTTGGCGCGTCAATGCCAAATCCAAGTTGCGTATGCGATTGGCGTCGCGCGTCCGATGAACGTGACCGTTTATACCGAAGGCACAGGTGTTATTTCTGACGAGAAAATTGCCGCTTTAGTTAATGAGCACTTTGATTTGCGTCCAAAAGGCATTATCCAAATGTTGGATTTGCTACGCCCCATCTACACCAAAACAGCGGCGTACGGGCATTTTGGCCGTGAAGAGCCAGAGTTCGCTTGGGAACGTACTGACAAAGTCGCGCTTTTGCGCGCGGCAGCAGGCTTGTAATTTGGTGATGCAACGACAATTACGGTCAGTCGTTGCGCGCCATATTGAGGTGGCATATCGAAAGGCAGCATCCTTGATGAAAAGGGGGCTGCCTTTTTTGTTTGCAGTATTTTCGCTATGCGTGCTTGCACCGCAAAGCGGCGCTCAAAACAAGTCGCCTTCATCTGCGACAGAAAAAACTTCCCCCACCTCGCCATCAGTAAATTGGTGCCAACGCTTGGTGACCCGCCTACCAAAAATTAAGGTTGATGACTGCTTGCAGTTGCCGCTGCAGGCCAATGGCGCGGTCTCGGTCAAGCAATTTCCCCTTTTGCAAATGGACATCTCTGCTGCAAACCAGCAGCGTGTTAATCCGCTAAAAATATTACTGATTGGTGGCATACATGGCGATGAGCAAACAGCCTCGTCGGCGGTATTCAAATGGGTTGCGGCACTACAAAAAAATAAGCAACAAGAATTTAACTGGCGGGTGTTCCCCGTGCTGAATCCAGACGGCTTGCTAGCGACGAAGCCCAGCAGGACGAATGCGCGTGGTGTTGATTTAAATCGTAACTTCCCCACACCCAATTGGCTGCAGGAAGCCCCTGCCTATTGGCAGCGCGCTACCCGTAGCGACCCGCGACGTTTTCCTGGTAAAGCACCTTTATCGGAACCTGAAAGCAAAGCGATCTTCGACACCATCGAGAGTTTTCACCCCGATGTGATCATCTCTGTTCACGCGCCCTTTGGTGTGTTGGATTTAGATGGCCCCGCACGCCCACCTCGACGCTTTGGCCGCCTTTGGTATAACCGCGTCGGCGTCTATCCCGGCTCTTTAGGAAACTACAGCGGGCTCCACAAACGTATTCCCGTTGTGACGATAGAACTGCCACACGCGACGCAACTACCGCCAGACGCCGAAATTGCGCGCATAGGTCAAGACATGCAAAGCTGGATACGACGCAATGTGCGCCCGCAGGCGGCAAACGCAGTGAAGATATCAAAGTAGGTCGTTGAAGTAGTCGCTAGCGTAATTAATTTCCAAAGCGAAGTGAAAAATTAACGAACTTCCAACGCGAAGAGTGGTCTGAGTTAGTATGTGAGCGCCAGCGGCATTCATCATAATCAGCACCCCATGTGGTCAACTTACATCAAGAGACAAAAATGAAAAGACAGCCAAAATATCTTGCCTCGTTTGTACTAATCGCTTTACTTGGTTCTGGGTTCGCTTCTGAAGCACAAGTTCAAGCACAAGTACAAACACCAGCAACTGACGCCTATCAATGGTTAGAAGAAGTGACGGGTGAAAAGCCCTTAGATTGGGTAAGGGCGCAAAACAAAGTCACCCGCACCAAGCTAGAAGCCGATGCCACTTTCCCGCGCCTGCGCGACGATTTAGTGGTCGCGCTGAATTCAAAAGACCGCATTCCTACCATTCGTAAAATGGGCAAGTCGGTGTATAACTTTTGGACTGATGCTGAGCACCCAAGGGGTGTCTGGCGCAAGACCAGTCTCGCTGATTACAAAAACGCCCAACCTAATTGGGAAGTTGTGCTCGATGTCGACGCCTTGGCAAAAAAAGAAAATGAAAACTGGGTTTTTAAAGGTAGCAATTGCCGCGAGCCGTCGTATGACCGTTGCTTAATTTCCTTGTCACGTGGTGGTGCGGATGCCGTGGTACTGCGCGAATTTGATTTGGCTACCAAACAATTCGTGAAGAGCGGTTTCACTCTGCCTGAAGCCAAAATGAATGTCGATTGGATCGATAAAGATCGCCTGTTTGTAGCAACCAAATTCGGCGACAACTCGCTCACTGATTCTGGTTATCCCCGCGTCGTGAAAGAGTGGAAACGTGGCACTACAATTTTGGATGCTAAAACCGTCTTTGAGGGCGAGAAAACGGACATTTCCGTATCCGGTGAAACCAACTTGGAAAATGGCGCTAGTTATCAAATCGTGCGTCGTGGCGTCACGTTTTATACGAGCGAAAGCTATGTCAGAGTTGCAGGCAAACTGGTGAAACTTGATTTGCCGTTGAAGTCGGGCTTGAACTTTTTCGGTAAACAAATGATCGTTACCCCACGCGAAGATTGGACAACGGGAGGAAAAACCTTTCCCTCGGGCAGTGTGCTGGCAATCGACTTCGCTGCCTTTCAAAAAGGCAAGCGCGATTTTACCGTGCTCTTCACACCCAGCGACAGCACCTCATTTACCAGCTTAAGTACCACCCGTAATTTTGTCTTGGTACAGTCCTTAAACAACGTCAAAAGCCATTTGCAAGAATGGAAGCTGCAGCAAGGTAAATGGACTTCACGCCAAGTTGCCTTGCCAACATTGGGCGCAGTTTCTATCGCAGCATGGGATGAGCAAAGTTCTGACGATTACCTCATGACTTACTCCGATTACCTAACCCCAAGTGTGTACCTGATGGCACATGCAGGCAATGATCAGCGCGAACAACTGAAATCTACCCCCGCGTATTTTGATGCAAGCGGTTTAGAAACCACGCAGCAATTTGCCACCTCAAAAGACGGAACCAAAGTGCCGTATTTTGTTGTACGACGCAAAAACCTCGCCTTAGACGGTAACAACCCCACGCTCTTGTACGGCTATGGTGGCTTCCAAATTTCATTGACGCCTTCCTACTCCGCCATCGTCGGTAAATCATGGCTAGAAAAGGGCGGCGTATATGTGGTGGCCAATATTAGGGGCGGCGGTGAGTTCGGCCCACGCTGGCACCAATCCGCTTTAAAAGAAAATCGCCAACGCGCTTACGATGATTTCGCTGCCGTGGCACAAGACCTTATCGCCAGCAAAATCACCAGCCCCAAGCATTTAGGCGCAATCGGCGGCAGCAACGGCGGCCTGCTGGCTGGTGTGGCGCTCACGCAGCACCCAGAATTGTTTAATGCCATCGTTAGCAATGTGCCTTTGTTGGACATGCAGCGTTACAACAAATTGCTGGCGGGTGCGTCATGGATGGCGGAATACGGCGACCCAGACATCGCTGAGCAATGGGCCTACATTCAAAAATACTCGCCTTACCACGTCGTCAAGGCGGACGTGAAATACCCCAACGTCCTGTTCATCACCTCCACACGCGATGACCGAGTACACCCCGGCCACGCGCGAAAAATGGCCGCGAAGATGATAGACCAAGGCCATCAAAATATTTGGTATTACGAAAA
>CAYPNW010000108.1:6622-8272 GCA_964411965.1 uncultured Burkholderiaceae bacterium | reverse complement strand
CACGAGCCCGACTACACGTGCGTTTTCACGGAAGACGTCTTTAGAAACGGGTTCTGCGAGCAACGCAGTTGACATGAAGAGTCCTTAAGTTAAGGGCGAATTAGTTGAATTTTTATAAGCAAAATAATAACAAATAAAGTAAAGCTGTATCAATAAATCGGAGAAATTCAGCAAATTTTGTTGTTCTTTTAATAGTTTGTGAAAAATCTGGAGAAACAACAAGCGCTGTGGTACGTGCTATGTGCAAACCAGCGTACGCAGTAAAACCACTTGCGGCTACAATATGTTTAGCTTGATTCCTATGACTTCAAAACAAGGTTATGCCGATGTTAAAAATAATTGCGACCGGTGGTACTTTTGATAAACGCTATAACGAACTCAACGGCAGTTTAGGATTTGCAGAGAGCCATTTACCCGACATCATCAAACGTGCGCGTCTAACAGTGCCCGTATCTCTTGACGCCAGTTATTTGATGGATTCACTCGATATGCTTGATGCAGACCGAGAGCGCATCCTCGTCTCATGCCAAGAAGCGCAAGAAAAAGCCATAGTCATCGTGCATGGTACTGACACAATGCGGGAAACCGCGCATGTTTTAGGCGCCGCTAACTTGAGCAAAGTGATTGTTTTCACGGGTGCAATGGTTCCTTACGACATCGCCAATTCTGATGCATTATTTAATCTTGGATTTGCCTGTGGTGTCGCACAGGTTCTGCCAGTCGGCGTTTATGTGGCGATGAACGGTCAAATATTTAACTGGGATAATGTGCAAAAAAACCGCGCCGCTGGCGTGTTCGTAGCGAATTCTTAACTAAGCGCATACAGGTCACCATGAAACGCCTTCTTCAAGGAAGTATTTTTACTGCGTTACTGATGTTGAGCCTTGGCTCGTTGGCTGCGGAGCCGCGCTTTGACGCGACGTATTTTTTTCAATCTGAAGCGAGCCTCAAAGAAAAGCAGGTTGACTTTAAGGACCTTGCACGGTATTCGCGCCAAATACAAACCCAAGTCTGGAAAGCCTTAAAGAAGGTCAGCTTAATGCCCAGTCGGGGCTACCTCGTGATTGCAGTCAAATCCGATCAACAGGTTGGTGTATGGCTGGATATGGAGCCGGCGCTGCATGAGTATTATGAAAACGAAGTGGTCGAAGCGTGCAAGAAAGTACTTCCCTTTCAAGTTGCAGAAGGCGCAGTGGTGTTTGGAATACAAATGAGTATCGACAGCCCAGTGCACACTCGAAAACCAAAGCCCGAACCCAAAACTTGGGTTGAGGCTAAAAAGAAACTCGACAACCCCAATGATATTGAAGCCTTAGTCGAGGCAGCTTGGCCGGAGTAAAAGCGCAGCGGTCCTGTTCTCTCCCTGAAATGACAAAAACACGAGTCCATGCAGAGTGATCTAAAAAACGGTTGGTTAGAGGAATATAGACTCACGCGCAAGCTAAAGGCGGGCTTATCCCTGCGTAATGCGATTGTTTTGGGGATTGCGCTGGGCATTTTATTGCCGGCGCTACTGATCGGTCCGTTTTTGGCTAGCCAAAATATAGAACGGGAAATTGACGGCCGTTTGCGCGGTTCATTAAAGCAATACGCCAGTATGTTAGAACAAAGCATGGCGACACCTGTTTGGCACGTCGACAAACAAGCGGC
>CAYPNW010000108.1:0-6522 GCA_964411965.1 uncultured Burkholderiaceae bacterium | reverse complement strand
GCCAGTGCGGCGATTATTTTGCAATTGCTGATTTCTTTTTTTCTGCTCTGGCAATTGTTTCAGCGCCGCATGATGGAACCTTTGCGCCAGTTACAGCGCGATGTGGACAGGCTGGGTAATGGCCAATTTGAGGAACCTGTACAAGTTGTCCGCCCTGACGAAATCGGCGATCTTGCCTTCGGTATTGATTGCATGCGTGCCAAATTAAGCGAATTGATGAAAGTGCAGGCAGTTCATCATGCGACCTTGGAACAACGTGTAGAAAATCGTACCTTAGCTTTGCATACGTCAAATGAAGAATTGAAGTTGGCTCTTGAAACGCTCAAAAACGCGCAAAAAGAAATTCAACGTTCCGAACGCTTAGCGGCGCTGGGTGCCTTAGTGGCTGGGGTTGCGCATGAATTGAATACACCGATCGGCAATGCCGTTACTGTGGCAAGCACTTTGCACGAGATGAGTCAGGATTTTAACGACAAGATGTCAGGCGGCCTAACGCGCAACAATCTTAAACTTTTTGTCGACAATACGCGCCAAGGTAACGACTTACTACTCCGTAATCTCAACCTTGCCTCAGAGCTCATTGGCAGTTTTAAAAGTGTGGCAGTGGACCGCACTAGTGCACAGCGACGTGCGTTTCAACTTGATGATGTGGTGAAGGAAACCATTCTGACTTTGGGCACCACGATCAAACGAAGCGCCTATGACGTGCGTGCGCAAGTCGCCGCTGGTATCGTGATGGAGAGTTATCCTGGCCCCTTAGGGCAAGTACTCACCAACCTCATCAACAATGCCATCGTGCATGGCTTTGATGGCCGAAATCATGGCGAGATTATTATCAGCGCGCATCGCATTGAGGGCAGTTCGCCCGAACAAGTGCAAATTAGCGTAAGCGATAATGGCTTGGGTATTCCCGACGCCAACCTGGGCCGAATATTTGACCCCTTCTTCACCACCAAGTTGGGTCAAGGTGGTAGTGGCTTGGGCTTAAACATCGTCTACAACCTGATTAAAGATGTTTTGGGTGGCGAAGTTGTGGTGAATAGCGAAGAAAACGTGGGCAGCGTATTTATCTTGAATTTACCTTTGCTTGCACCAACGGCGAACGAAGCGAACGAAGATATTCTCCCGACAGAAATGACATGAGCTCGCGCAGGCCAGGAAGCCTACAAGCGATATCGCCTAAAGGTCTTGGTAATTTCATATACTCTACTATAGTATGCAAAATAACCTTACATATTGCGCTTAATATGTAAGCGTTTCTATTTAATACTCCCACATTTTCTCCAATGAGAGCACTACAAAAAATTCTTGTGATTGGTTCTGTTTGGCCAGAGCCAGCCTCGTCGGCCGCAGGTGCTCGTATGTTGGAATTGTTGGAGTTATTTCGGGCGCAGTCTTGGGAGGTGATCTTCGCTAGCGCAGCAAGTCTGTCGTCACATCGCGTCAATCTCGCGGACTTGGATGTGCAAGAGAAACTGATTGAGTTAAACGCTGAGAGCTTTGATGATTTCGTGCGCGCGTACGACCCAGACATGGTGTTGTTTGACCGCTTCTACACTGAAGAACAGTTTGGCTGGCGAGTGGAAAAAAATTGTCCACACGCGCTGCGGGTTCTAGACACGGTGGATTTGCATTGTTTGCGCGATGGTCGCGAGCAAATGCTGAAGAAAAATCGCGCAGTCGACCAAGAGCAAGCGTCTAGACTTGAGCTTGTAAAGCACGCCTCAATGGAGACCTTGTTTCTTGCAATTGCTGATGATGATGTCGCGCAGCGGGAAATTGCGGCGATCTACCGATGTGATTTAAGTCTTATCGCCTCGGAGTTTGAGGTCGCGCTTTTGCGCACGGGGTTTTCTGTACCTGCTGCGTTGCTGCACCATTGCCCATTAATGCGGGTGCGTGCCTGCACAGAAAGGCCACCGTTCGAAGCGCGCACGCATTTCATCAGTATTGGCAATTTTCGGCATGCACCTAATTGGGATGCGGTGCTTTGTTTAAAGCAGCGTATTTGGCCCGCTATACGTCAGGCCTTACCGCAAGCGGTACTCCACGTCGTAGGCTCGTATCCGCCGCCCAAGGCAACGGCTTTACATGCGCCAGCTCAGGGCTTTTTCGTGCAGGGTTGGGTGGAAAATGCGCATCAAGCGATGGCGCAAGCGCGCGTATGTTTAGCCCCTTTGCGTTTTGGTGCGGGGGTGAAAGGTAAGCTGGCCGACGCGATGGTGTGCGGCACGCCAAGCGTCACGACCTCGATTGGCGCGGAAGGCATGCATGCTGACTTAGCATGGGGCGGCGTTATCGCAGACGACACCGCCGCGTTTGTAAGTGCTGCGGTTGATCTGTTTCAAAATAAAAGTCGCTGGCAGCAAGCGCAAGAGCGCGCAGACCTCATTGTCAAAGAATGTTGGCAGGCTGAAAAAATGCACCAAGCGTTGATGGCGGCGTTAGTTTTAGCGCGACAACAGCAGCAGGAAAGACGCGCTCACAACTTTACAGGTGCCATGCTGCGCCACCACCATCATCGTAGTAATCAGTACTTCTCGCAATGGATCGCGCTTAAAAATACCTCAGTTCGTCAATGAAGATCACGCATCGGTCAATGGTGTCTCTGTGGTGTTCGGTAAGGCAAACATGGCGTGAAAGCCTTCTATCGGTAAGGGGCGCGCGAACAGGTAACCTTGGAATGCTAAGCAATGGTGCTGAATTAAAAAATCTCGCTGCGCCAAGGTTTCAACACCTTCGGCGATCACATTCAAACCGAGATTTAAGCCTAAGGAAATAATGGTGCGGACAATGGTCGCGTCGTTTTCGTCATCGCTTATATCGCGCACAAACGATTGATCAATCTTAATTTGATTGAGTGGTAGTCGCTGCAAATACGCAAGCGATGAATAGCCGGTGCCAAAATCATCCATGGAAAATCCTACGCCCAAGCTTTTCAGTTGGTGCATTTTTCTCGTCGTGCTCTCAACATCGTCAAGCACCGTGCTTTCAGTTAATTCGATTTTCAGTAAGCTTGGATTGATCCCTTGCTTTTTGATGATGTCGGTGACACTGGCCACGAAGTCATTCTGTTTGAATTGCTTTGCGCTGACGTTCACAGCCAAGCTGAGATGTTGTGTTGCAGTTTCGCCTTCCCAAAGCTTTAGCTGTTTACATGCTTGCTCCAATACCCAATGGCCAATCGGCACAATCAAGCCGGTTTCCTCCGCCAATGGGATAAATTCTGCCGGTGAGATAAAGCCCCGTTCTGGGTGTAACCAACGCAACAGTGCTTCAGCACCAACCACCTTGCCAAGCGCATCGACTTGTGCTTGGTAATAGAGCTGAAATTGCTCTAAAGCGAGCGCCACGCGTAAGTTTGATTCCAACATCATGCGTATGACGAGCACTGCCTGCATTTCGGGGTCGAAAAAACGTAAGGCATTGCGCCCCGAAGTTTTTGCTTGGTACATGGCCGTGTCGGCGCGCTTGAACAAATCTTTGACATTGTTCTCTGCCCCTTGAAACAAACAAATACCGATACTGCATGAACCGTGGTGCGAGAACTCTGGGAAATCGAAGGTTTGGTTTAGGCTGTGGCGAATCTTCTCGCCTATGCGATCTGCTTGCGTCACTGCCTCATCCAGATGCGTGCTGAGCTCTTCCAAAATAACGACAAATTCGTCACCTCCGAAGCGCGCTACGGTATCGCTTTCACGCACGCAGCCCAGTAAGCGTTTGGCGGCTTCAATCAGAAGTAAATCACCTGCATCGTGCCCGCGAGTATCGTTGAGTGTTTTGAAGTTATCCAAATCAATAAACAAAATCGCGCTGTGGCGATCATTGCGTTGGTGCATGGAAATCAGGTGTTGCAAACGATCTGTCAACAGCCGCCGGTTCGGTAGCTTGGTGAGCAGATCATAAAACGCGAGCGTGCGAATTTCCTCTTCGTAGCCTTTGTGTTGGCTCATGTCGGTAAATGAACCAACATAGTTTGTGACCATGCCGCGCGCATCTTTAATGGCGGTGAGTGTCATCATTTGCGGGTACGTCTCGCCGTTTTTGCGCTTCGCCCACAACTCACCTTGCCAAAACGACTCATGTATCAAGCTCGCTTCGATATTTTTAAAGAACGTGGCGTCTTGGTGTTTGATGGTGTGGCGCAACGCTGCCATACCGATTTGGTCGGTCGCCGTATAACCCGTGATACGGCTAAATGCCTGATTAAACTTGAGTATGCGCCAGCGATGGTTAGTAACAAACATACCTTCTTGCGATTCGAAAGTGGTCGCGGCAATGCGCAAATCATGCTCAATGACTTTCCGATTGGTGATGTCGCTTATGAAACAATGCCAAAGCAAGGCACCGTCAGCCTCGGTTTCTGGCATGCCATCGATGTATAACCAACGTTCGCTACCTTGCGCGTTGATGCGCCTGACTTCACTTTGCCAAATGCCCGTGTTCGCACGCGCTGTGCGCAAGGCTTCTAGGCATTTTTCTTTGTCGTCTGGTTCGATGGCAGAAAACAATTGTTGCGCATCATGACGCACGGCGTCCTCGTCCGCGCCAAACAGTGCAAACAAACCATCACTTGCAAACGGGATTGTCATTTTGCCGTCGCGCGGTACCCGCACCTGCATAATGACGCCAGGCAAGCGTGACGCCACTTTATGAATACGTTCATACGATTCACGCAGCTTCTCGTTTGCCATGTGCCGTTCGGTTTGCAAAGCGGTAATGAACATGGCTGAGACACTAATCGTCGCAATGTACAACCATAGCACGAACATGTTTTCTTGAATTTCGGCGGCGGAGAAGGGGCCTGTGGCGTTGTACGTAGCCCAAATTGAACACAAGGACGACGCCATTACGATTAACGGCACCACGCTCATGTTGAAACGCAGTGCGGCCCAAATCATGGAAGCCATGGTCAAAAAAATCAGGTGCAGGGAGTGATGCGAGGAGAAGAAAATCAACCAATGAAGTAAGCCAAACAGAGCGAGAAAGACGACTAATTCATTCACACGCCCGCGCAGTTGTCGGAAATTACGTAGCGAGAACGCCAAAATTAAGGGTGTTGCCAGCAACACGCCTACCGTATCACCAGCCCACCAGCAAAGCCAAGTGAGTTGAGGTTCGAAGCTAAGACCCTCGTGAACCAAAGCTGTGGTACCTAAAGTAGCAGGAATCGCCATCGCGATGAAGGCAGCAATGCAAAGCCAAAATACATCGCGCAACTGCATCACATGTTTATAAAATTGGCGGTTGCGCAAAATCCAAAAGCACACCATCGAACCTAAGGCGTTGCTAAAACCAATGAAGGCAGCCACGCCCCAGTTCAAATTGGAATCTAAGCTCAACAGCAGGGCACTGATAAAGACAGGAATAAACATGGTCTCGCCCCAGCGCAAAAGGGCGGCGACACCAATGCCGGCAGGAAGCCAAATCAAGCTTATTTCTGGGTTCACGAATGAAATCAACAAGCCCGCTTTGCCAGTGACGCCGCTCGTTAACAGCACAAGCGCAGCGCGTTTCGCCCACTGCAGCAGCATCTTCGGTTGTGTACCTTGCAAGGCAGCTTGTTTAGAGCGATTCATGTAGTGCACTTTTTATATGCGAGTGGTTGGAGACGTCACGAATAAATCAACATGCTAGGCAGCGAAGGCATTTGCTCTTATTCCATTTCTAAAGCTATCTTGTCGTTGTTACCTTCGCCTTGCCGTGCTACAGCACTGTCCGCGCTTCCCTAGACACAATTGATTTGGAAATGAAATTACTTATTTTTAGGATTATGCGTGAAGTTCCTACTTTGGCAGGGCAGATAATCGAAAAATGATCGCGCAAACTCCTGAAACATCGTTTTATGGCGCTGCAGCGTTGGTTTTAGGTCTAGTTCCATTGTTAAATCAATCGAGTCGTTGTTGCCTTCGCCTCGCGGTGCTACAGCACTGTCTGCGGCCCGTCGCTAGACACAATTGATTTGGAAATGGAATAACAATCTCGCCTTCAGCGTCTTTGATAGTGCAGTTCCAAAAATGCCACACTAGGCTGGTCTTTAGTGCTTAACCTCTGTAATATCTACAATACTCAGTAGGGTAAATTAATTTTGAAGTTCAATAACCATATCTTTAGAGCATAGGAGTAACACCATGGCAGATACCCCACCACTTAAGATTATTGAAGGCAGCGCACTAACGGCGCAACAGAAAAAAGATTTATTGCACCGCTTGGCACGTGTTGAAGGGCAATTACGCGGTGTGCAAAAACTCATCGCAAAAGCCGCTGAGCCTGCTGACTGCGATGGTATCGCGCAACAACTCTCCGCCGCGCGCAAAGCCTTAGATCGTTCGTTTCTCACTTTGCTCACCAGTTCTATGTTGACGCATACTGAAAATGCCAAGTCAGTTGACGACGCATTGGGACGTGCCAAGCATTTGACCGCGTTTTTGGAAAAATACGTTTAATTCCACTTCTAAATCAATCGTGTCGTTGTTGCCTTCGCCTTGCCGTGCTGCAGCACTGTCTGCGGCTCGTCGCCTA
>CAYPNW010000107.1:0-8274 GCA_964411965.1 uncultured Burkholderiaceae bacterium | reverse complement strand
TGTAGCACGGCAAGGCGAAGGCAACAACGACACGATAGCTTTAGAAATGGAATTATTTTTTCAGTAGACGCGCCACCTCCACACAATGCTCGACTTGGCGGCTGATGTTTACGGGAACAGAAATCTCACCAGTCAAAACTCGCTTAATCCACACCGCCGTTGTGACCGCATCGAGCGATTCTGGCACCTCTGGTAATTCACTTTCGGTGCGTTCTTGCTTCTCGCTTAGCGTTCTGCATTCGCCCGCGTGAAACCAATCGATATGTTGTGCGCGCGCAGTGCTTATGACTGTTTCACCTTCTGTGCCGCGCATCAAAAATGTGTCGCCACGTTCCACGGCAACGCCGCTTAAATAGTCGCGCAACATTAACAAATATTCTGGATGCGTGTACGAAGTCAGGCGTAGCGCTGCGCTGGAAAACGGCTGCAAGATTTTTACCAAGGTATGGGTCGAATTGCGCACACCCAAAATTCGCCGCATAGCCAGAATGCGCGCCATTTTTGGTGCGAGCGTATCGATAGAAATAAACGACAATTGCCGATCGTGCAGATGTGTTTCAGCCTCGGTCGCCGATTGCGCAAATTTAATTTCAAGCGCCGTGAAAATCTCTGCCGTTGTGACGCGACCCGCGTCGTGCATTACACCATGTACCAGTACGGGTACACCGCGTTGTGCCAAGAGCAGCGCTAGTAGTGGCGTGAGATTGGCTTTTTTGCGGGCACCGTTATAGCTTGGTATCAGCACTGGCGCATCAAGTGAATTCGCTGGCGCGGCAATCTTTGACATGCGCTCCTCGGCTGCCGCCATAAAACCCGCGATCTCATCGACCGATTCACCTTTGATGCGCATCGCCAGCAAAATTCCGCCCATTTCTAGATCTGACACGCGGCCATCGAGCATCGCACCATAAAGCGCCTGTGCGTCAACTGCGGACAAACTGCGCGCACCATTTTTACCGCGTCCAATTTCTTTGATGAACTTCGCAGCGGCGAAATGTTCTAAGGTTTTTGCTTGTATTTTGGGTTCTTTTTCCATCGAGATAGCTTACACTTATAGTTTAAAAATACATCCAAAAATTGGATTTAAGTCGCACATTTATTTTTGCGAAATTGAACCCAATTTTGCTTGTCAGAAACTTGTAAAAATTTGGGAGTATATTAAAAATTCGCATACTTTTCGCCGCATTTAAAGGCATCTCATAAAAATACATAATGAAGTATGTCTTAAGAATAGGTAATTTCAATGCAGTTTACAGGCCAGTTAACAAAACAAAAAACATAGAAGAACTTACGCAAACGTGCGTTGGCTAGGCGCGAAGCCGCAAATAGACCAAATGCTACGGCAAGGCGAAGCAACAACGTCAACGTCTGTTTTGCGTAATCCCTTCAAAGAACCAAATCATTTTCACCCCACGTAACTTAGAGGCAAATCGATGTACAAACTTTATATCGCCAATAAAAATTATTCTTCATGGTCGCTCAGACCATGGGCCATCATGCACGCATTAGAGCTTACCTTTGAAGAGCAAGTCATCGCCTTCGGCGCGGACTCAAATTGGGACGCGTTTCGACAATTTGCCCCAGCAGGCAAAGTTCCCTGTTTGCACGATGGAGACCAAGTCGTATGGGATTCGTTAGGCATTATCGAATACCTCGCAGAGAAGCATCAAGGCGTGTGGCCACGCACGACGGCGGAACGTGCTTGGGCACGTTGTGCTGCTGCCGAAATGCATTCTGGTTTTACGCATCTGCGGCAAACTTGCCCTATGCATGTTGGTTTTAGAATCAAGTTAAAGCACATATCGCCCGAGTTACAGCGCGATTTAGATCGCTTAAATGAACTCTGGTGTGAGGGTCTCAATAAATTTGGTGGCCCGTATTTGGCTGGTGACAAATTCACAGCGGTGGACGCGTTCTTCGCCCCAGTGATTTTCCGTATCCAAACTTACGGATTAGCGTTAAGTGAAATGGCGCAAGCCTATGTGAACCGCCAACTTCGCCACCCCGTTTTACATCGCTGGGAAAAACAGGCATTAAACGAAAATTGGCGCGAAAAAAGCCATGAAGAAGCGGCACTGGCAGCGGGTGAGCTATTGATTGATCATCGACGTAACTGAGACAGTTTGTGCAAATAAAAATATCTGTCGATTACGTTTAGACGGCGTTACTTTAGGAAACGCCGTCTAGTTTGCGGACTGTGGCTCTGCAAACATCCACAAAATTGCTTGTTCAAATTCGCCACGCCAAAACGCCTCGTTATGTTGCCCATCTGGCGGAATTTTTAAACTCGTAGCTTGGGCGGGATGGCCATTTGCGCGCACTGACTCGAACACCTTCTTCACATCCGGCACTTGGCTGCCGCCCTCGTCACCACCCATCAAAAAATACAGCCGCGCATCGGGTGGCATTTTTACTTTCGAAAAGTAATCAAAGCCTGGTCCAGATACCCAATAAGCAGGAGAGAAAATGCCTGCCTTACTGAAAACATCGGGATATTGCGCAATCGCGTAATGTGAAATAAGGCCGCCCATAGAGCTTCCCATAATGGCGGTGTTCAAGCGATCAGGTTTGGTGCGATATTCTTGATCGATACGCGACTTCACCACCTTGACGATAAAGTCCATATACGCCTGCCCTTCCCCTTGACCAAAATCAGCGTGCGTCCAAGGATTGAGTTCGGTCATGCGTTTCTCGCCACCGTTATCAATGCCCACCACAATTAATTCTAGGCGACCATTGCGTGCCAAGGCATTCAAAGTTTCATCTATACCCCATTCACCCGCATAGGCTGTTGCGGCATCGAACAGGTTTTGCCCATCATGCATATACAAAACCGGATAGCGTTTTTCTGACGTGGCGTAATCTGGCGGTAAATAAAGCCGAATTTGGCGCTCACGCTGCAAGCCGGGAATCACAAATTTTTCCGTCAATACAGTCACGTTGGCTTGCGCAGATGGGCTAGGTTTTGCTGCCGGGGCCGCTTTGAAAAACTGCATCTTAAGCACAAAAGCCAAGGCGATCACTAACAAAAAAATCAAGCCAAAACGCCACAGTCGCCGCGTGTTACGTCTTGAATTGGCATTCATCTCCATTATTTTTCCTCAATGTTAAATTCAGCTTTGCAAAACCAATGTGCGTTTGAGCATAGAACAATTATTTTTATTCGTGCAATCTGTCCAACATCAGAAAATCATTCTATGTAGTAAAAGTACAGATTAATAATTAGATGATATCACGCATAAAATTTGAGTTTTTCCCTAAGGGAACTATATTTTGTTTCGGAAATAAAACAAATAAATTCAATAAATTAACAACGACAATAGTGTTCTGCGATTAATTTTGTAGTAATGTTACGAAAAATAAAAACAAACCAAAATACAAACGTCGCCTTGTCCATATTCAGCATTGCACTTCTTTGCATTGTTTGGACTTACGCAAAATTGCGTTGGCTAGGCGCGAAAACCGCAGACAGTACGACTGGTCGGCAAGGCAAAGCAACAACGCCAACGTCTGTTTTCCGTAAGTCCTCATTGTAAAAAACGTTAGCAGCATTCATGTAAAGACACCTTAGGAGTCATGTTTATGAAATCGCCTTCGCTTCAACGCTTCAACTCGCAACAGTTTTTCACTTGGTTCACACTCCTGCTTCTCTCCGCAATGCTGAGTGCCTGCGGCGGCAGTAATCGCGTAATTCCGCCACCGCCAACCAATAATCCGACCCCGATCGCGCCGGTGGTTGCTGGTGCAACCATGCGTGTGCATTTTTACAGCGCACAAAACGACGCATTCTCTTGGGGTGTGTATTCTTGGTCAGGGCCTGTTGTTCCCAGCCCTGCATGGATTACCGGCCGCTTTCTGTTTAACAAAACCGATACCTACGGCGCGTATGTCGATATTCCTATCGACACGAAATTAACGTCGATGAAGTTCTTAGTCACCGATGGCAATGGCGTTAAAAACTGCGGCAACGATCAAGAGGTCGCCTTCGTGAAAGACATTGCCAGCATCGGCCAAGAAATTTGGATCGCCCCGTACGATTGCACCATCTATGACAAAGTTCCCGTAGCGGCACCACTCACAGGTGGCAACTTGCGCGTGCATTACCATGCTGCCAACAACGATGCGTATAACTGGGGCGTCTACTCATGGTCCGGCCCTGTGACACCCAGCCCCGCTTGGATTACCGGCCGCTTCTTGTTCAACCGCAGCGATAAATTCGGCGGCTATGTGGATATTCCCGTCAACACCGCGCTCACATCGATTAAATTTTTAGTTACCGATGGTAATGGCACAAAAAATTGCGAGAGCGATCAAGAAAAAGCCTTTTCGCCCACCATCGCGACTAAAGGCCAAGAGATTTGGATCGCGCCTGCCGATTGCACGATTTACGACACCTTGCCCATCATCTCACCCGCACGCTTGAACGAAGCCACAGGCTACTGGTTAGATAACACCACACTCGCGTGGCCCGCAGCGCCAGCCAGCGGCAGCTACAAATTGTATTACGCGGCAAATGCTGGCATTAGCGCTAGCAACGTGGCTATTTTGAATGCGGATGGCAGCTTCAATTTGAGCATTGATAATGCGGGTCTTTCGCCTGCATTGCAAACCAAGTTCCCTCAATTAAAAACTGCCTTGGCACTCAAACTCAGCGCTGCCGATGC
Source organism: uncultured Burkholderiaceae bacterium (assembly GCA_964411965.1). Taxonomy (GTDB): domain Bacteria; phylum Pseudomonadota; class Gammaproteobacteria; order Burkholderiales; family Burkholderiaceae_D; genus Undibacterium. The sequence goes on along the minus strand of CAYPNW010000107.1, from coordinate 3,610 downwards.
GGCAAACGCAAAAGCAAAACTCAAGGGCCAACTGGTGCTCGCGCAACTCGATGGCGGCGGCAATTTATTGAAAGCCACGTCAATTCAAACTGCCAATGTGTTAGATAGTTTGTACGCCAGCGCCGCAGCCAATACCATCCTCGGGCCGTCTTTTGATGGCAATGGCGTGCCAACCATACGCGTGTGGGCACCAACGGCAAAATCGGTCAAACTCAATTTTTACGCTGACCCGAACACCACCGCAAAAACCACGGTCGACATGCTGGAAGACAGCAATACGGGCGTGTGGAGTTACACGGACACCAGCGCAGCCCGCACCAATGCGGCGTATTACACCTTTAGCGTGAATGTGTTTAGCCGTTGGGCAGAAAACAAATTCATCACCAACGATGTGACTGACCCGTATTCGCTGAGCTTAAATGCAAACAGTAAGCGTAGTTTCTTGGTGAACCTCGCCAGCGCCGCCAGCAAACCTGCAGGGTGGGACAGCCACGCGATTCCTGCTTTGGCCAGCCCCAATGACATTTCGCTGTATGAGTTGCACATGCGCGATTTCAGTGTGAGTGATAGCACCGTACCTGCCGCGCGCAAAGGCAAATATTTAGCCTTTACCGACACCAGCACAAAAGGTATGCAACACCTCAGGAGCTTGGCGCAAGCAGGCTTAAGCCACGTGCATTTGTTGCCGACCTTTGACATTGCCAGCATCAATGAAACCGGTTGCGTGAACCCTGTAATCACACCTGCCGCTGCTGATTCAGAAACCCAGCAAGCCACTGTCGCCGCCACCAAAGACACCGACTGCTTCAACTGGGGTTACGATCCGCAGCACTACACGGCGCCAGAAGGTTCGTATTCCAGCGATGCAAATAATGGCATGACGCGGGTTTTGGAATATCGGGCCATGATGCAAGCCATGCACGAAAACGGCCTGCGCGTGGTGATGGACGTGGTATTCAACCATACCGCCTCCGCCAAGCAGAATGCCACATCCGTGTTGGATAAAATTGTGCCGCACTACTACTACCGCACCAGTGCCACGGGTGAAATTACTGGCGATAGCTGCTGCGCAGATACGGCTGCAGAAAACGCCATGATGGCCAAGTTGATGATTGATTCCGTGAAGACTTGGGCGACGCAATACAAAGTCGATAGCTTCCGTTTCGACATCATGGGCTTGCATCCACTCGCCGTCATCAACAAGCTGCAAGCGGACGTCAATGCTGCAGCAGGACGCGACATTTACCTGTATGGCGAAGCTTGGAATATTGGTGGCGCCACGTTCAACGACTCCCGCTTTATAGCAGCACGTCAAAGCAATATGGCCGGCACAGGCATAGGTTCATTCAACGACCGCATACGTGATGCTGTGCGCGGCGGTGGTTGCTGTGACGATGATACGAATACCGTTTCGCAACAAGGTTTCATCAACGGTGTGTTTTATGATCGCAACGCCACCAGCACACAAACCGTGAACGACTTGTTGCGCTTAGGTGACTTAATCAAAGTCGGCCTCTCTGGCACTCTGAAAGATTACAGTTTCACCGATGCGACGGGTGTCACCAAACCCAACTCACAAGTCGATTACGCGGGGCAAAAAGCCGGGTTCACCAGCGCGCCACAAGAAATCATCAACTACGTGGAAGCGCATGATAACCAAGCCTTGTTTGATATCAACGCCTTCAAATTGCCTGCCAACACCAGCATTAACGAGCGTGTGCGCGTGCAAAACTTGGGCAACGCCATCACCATGTTCTCGCAAGGCATTCCGTTCTTCCAAGCAGGGCAAGACTTGCTTCGCTCTAAATCTTTAGACCGCGACAGCTACAACGCGGGCGATTGGTTTAACGCTTTGGATTTCAGCTATGCCAGTAACAACTTCGGCGTTGGCCTACCTTCCGCAGAAAAGAATCAAGGCACATGGCCGCTGATGCGTCCCATCTTGACGAATGCGGCCATCAAACCGAGCATGGCCGACATACTCACGGCGCGCAACACCTTCCTCGATTTGCTGGCCATCCGCAAGAGTAGCTCACTGTTCCGCCTGCGCACGGCACAGGACGTAAAAGACCGCTTACAGTTCTATAACGTCGGCCCAACGCAAGTACCAGGTGTGATCGTCATGCGTCTCAACGGCACTAACCCCTCGACCTACCCCGGCGCCAATTACCAAAATGTCGTAGTGGTGTTTAACGTCGACAAAGTCGCCCGCAGCGTAACGGTGGGCGCACTCAGCGGCAAAGCACTCAGCCTGCACCCTGTGCAGCAAAACTCCAGTGCAGACGCATTAGTAAAAACCTCCACCTTCACGCCTGTCACGGGTACGTTCACCATTGCACCGCGCAGTACGGCGGTGTTTGTGGAGTGATTTGGAAAATTGGTGACACAGGTTTGGGCAAGAAAATTTGATTGAAATAATTGCGCAAACTTGTAAGCTTTTTGATGGACAAAACGCCACAGAAATGTGGCGTTTTTTCGTCTATAAAAGCGCGTACCCCACCTAGTGTTTTTGTATTACGCTTTATTTACAAGCGGAAATAACTACTAAATCTATAAAAAATAGGCAGTATATTGTTTATTGCAACAACACTTTACCGCCATTTAAGCCTTAAGGAAGCTCTGATTAAGTGTAGCGAGCGGCCAAAGTTTGAATCGAGAAGCGCACCTGTACGACTGTACAGCGAGCATCGCAGATTCAAAATTTGGTCGCGCAGTAACTTAATCAGAGCTTCCTTAAATTTAATATGCAAATCGCCTTGCTCTAGCAATTAATAATCGTCGACCTTAGTGTTGTACCATCGTTAAATAACCAATGCTTAATTTCGAAAGCTTGGAAGGAATCGGGATATGATGAGTTATGCTACAAGAAGGAATTCATGAAGCCAATAATTTTAAGTTATCTCTGCGTTGAACATGACCCAATTAATGAATGGATCCCTGACGATCCGCTCTACGTTGACTTCCACATGAACTTTACAATTGGCTTAGAAAAAACTGCAGGCGATCATTTCCATGTACGGGTCATTACAAAAAACTGCATTCAAGAACATCAAAGAATTGAGCGTGCGATAGTTCTTAACGCATACAGCTGGCCACTCTTATTGGACGCAGTCGAAACCGTACTTGAGAATAGCCAAGGAAAAGACTGGGCTGAAATATCGACTAAGCTCTCCAAACAAATGGATTGGGAGTTTGAAAATTACCAACCACAAAAAGAGTCATGTAGGGCGGGTGCAACCCGCATCCTTTTCGGCAATTAACAACCAGATGTCGGCGAGTTGCACCCGCCCTACGTGACTACGTTACTTTCGACTCGTGCATAGCTCCGATTACGCTGACGCTAATCGGAGCTACGCAGGCTTTGCAATTCCGCCAAAATCTCATCGTTTAGGTCTTGACTGCGCTATTTAAAATATCGCTTTTCCATTCTGATACGAAAAACTTAATATTTTGTTGACATTTTTTGATACCCTTAGGTATCATATGTAACTTCAAGGTTTCATATAAAACCTTTAGGTATCAATAAATCTTAACTTAATTGAGTAAAGGAATTCCTAAAATGACGAATCGTCGCTATGTTGAAATCAGTGCTGAAGAAAGCTTTTTGCGC
>CAYPNW010000106.1:2687-8391 GCA_964411965.1 uncultured Burkholderiaceae bacterium | reverse complement strand
AATGCTAAAACTTAGTCCGTGTTGAGTAAAACCTAAGTTCTCGTAAAATCGATGAGCGGCAACACGCTTTAAATTCGACGACAACATCAATTTGTAGCAATGCTTGTCTGACGCTAAGCGCATTGCCTGTCGTATCATCATTTCACCCAAACCTTGTCCCCGTTTTTCCGGCAAAATCGCCACGCCGTCCAGCAAGGCTTGCTGAAAGCCATGATGAGACGGGCTGGGAAACACCATTAAGCTAAAAGTCCCCACCAGTTGATCCCTCTCGAATAGTAGATAGGCGCAAAAATCGGGATAACGCGCCATATCGATTAAGGTCTCACGCATTGCTTGATGTTCAAGCTCGGTAGGTGCAGCCCTTTCATCCATGGTGGCGAGCACGCTAGCTAATGCGGGTGCGTCTTCCAAAGTCGCCGGCCGAAGAAAAATCTCAGGAGTAAGGGCGATTTGCATAGGTTTGAACTGAATGCTTGGAAGAGAAACTGAGTTTTTCAAGTCGCGCAAGAAAAAAGTCCATACTTTCTGTGGGCGCACCCACGACTTTTGCTGCATCGTCCCACAAGCGCAAATTCACTGCGTCTTCGGCATAGGGTAAAGCGATAAATTCATGCGCCTCTTCCAGTGTAAAAACACCACCTTGCCATGCAAGACTGCGTTGCGAAGCGGGTGACAAACTCGACCAATAATGCGGATCAGCCACACACAGGTAGCGCTTGGCTGCTACGTGGTGACGAATCGGCATCGTCACTGCCACGCCAAACAAATCACCCAACAAATCAGCTGCCAACTCACCATGCGGCTGCGATGTGTCTAATGCACCGGGCACCAAATGGCCAATATCATGCAGCAACGCGGCGGCGACCAATTCTTCAGAAGCCTGCGCATGCAGCGCAAGACTTGCGCATTGCAAAGCGTGCGCTTGCTGCGTAATTGCCTCGCCACCGTAAAGACCGCCCGCACGTTGTTCCAACCATTCTCTGAGGATAGATAAATTCATAGCAGCTTAAATAAATATTTTTCTTAGTCGTGCCGAAATCAGATCAATCAAACTCACGCATAAAACAATCATGACCAATACGGCACAGGTTTGTGCATATTGAAACCCGCGTATCACTTCCCACAAAATAACACCGACGCCGCCAGCACCGACCATACCTACCACCGTCGCCGAACGCACGTTCGATTCAAATCGATACAGCGTGTAGGAAATCCAAAGCGGCATGACTTGCGGCAGCACGCCGTAGACAATTTCTTCCAATGCATGCGCGCCAGTGGATCGTATGCCTTCCACCGGTTGAGGATCAATTGCCTCTACCGCCTCGGAGAACAATTTAGATAGGATGCCTGTGGTGTGCACAAACAAGGCCAAGACACCAGCAAATGGCCCTAGGCCCACGGCGACCACGAACAACATCGCGAACACCATCTCGTTAATGGCGCGTGCTGCATCCATTAAACGTCGAATAGGTTGGGTTACCCAAGGCGGCGCAATGTTCGAGGAACTTAGTAAACCGAATGGCACAGCAAAGACGACCGCTAAAGCCGTACCCCACGCTGCGATTTGCAAGGTCACTAATAACTCTTGGAAGTAGATGCGCCATTCGTGGAAATCTGGCGGAAAAAAGCCTGCGGCAAAAACAGCCATATTGCCACTGTCACGGAATAACTCTAGAGGCCGCATATCTGCGCCGCGCCACGAAGCGGCTAACAGCGCAATCACCACGCCCCAAAGCAGGTAAGAAGCAAAACCGCGTTTGGGCGGCGCAGGCATCGAGACGGCGACCGCCGCCCCAGCCTGTTTATCTGAAAAAGCGACCTGCGCTGTCATTTCAAGAATTTAATCTCTTGGCATTAAGACTTTGCGACATCTGACAGCTTGCGGCTAATGTCATCCAACTTAGACTTTTTTTCGTCAGCCGACAGTTTCTCGTCATTTTCAATTTTGACCTTTTCTTTAAACAACTCAAGCTGGCGAATTGGCTTCAACTGCGCATTGCTGGATTCGCTAAAGCCCGACAAGGTCAGCTTTGCGAGCAAACCCTTTTCACGTGCCGCGTCTGGGCCGCTCTGACCGTAGCTGGTAAAAAATTCTTTAATTTTTTTCTTCACATCGTAAGGTAGGTCTTTACGCAACACCAAGGGATCAGCAGCGATCAATGGCGATTTCCAAATTTGCCGCAATTGACTTGCTATTTCTGGTTGCCGTGCAGTCACGCGTACCAAGGTATCAGACGCGTGTACCGCGGCATCAACCTGCTTGTTTGCCACGGCGAGAATATTCGTCTCGTGATTCGCACCACGAATGGTTTTAAAAGCAGTTTTCGGGTTCACGTTGTTTTGTGCAAACACGTAGTAGCTAGGCACCAAAAAGCCCGATGTCGAGTTAGGATCGCCAATGCCAAAATTGACGTTCTTGGCGTTCTTTAAGAGATCGTCTAATGTTTGATACGGGCTATCTTTGTGCACACTAATCATGCTGTGGTAGCCAGCGCTGCCATCCGCGTTCACCACATGGGCGAAAATTTCTGCACTGGAGCGATCTACCGCTTCCATCGCCGCCTTATTACCCAGCCAAGCAACTTGCACCTTATTGAAGCGCATACCTTCAATCACACCGGCATAATCTGGCGCAAAAAATGGCGTGACTTTGATGCCAATTTTTTTGCTCATATCATCAATGATTGGTTGCCAATCTTGGCGCAGGTTTTGCGATGACTCAGTTGAAATGATGCCGAAATTGATAGTTGTAATTGCCTCATCCGCATAGGTGCCAGAAGCGAACGCTGCTGACGCGACAAAAGCGATAGAACCTAAACTCAACTTAGAAATTAACTGCTTAAACATTTCCGTTCTCCATTAGTTTTGTAAGACAAAAATTTATTCGAATCGCTTAATAAGGTGCAACGGCGAAGCTGCGTGAGTTTGGGTGAAGCTAATTATTGTTATGCGGCAGCTGCAAATGAGGTGAGTTCCAAATTTCGCACGAACTGCGTTTGCTGTGCCACCTCAAGCCCATCGGTCTTGGGGCATAAAATTTCATCAGCCTCGGCACCATACAGTTCACGTAACATTGTTTCCGTCAACAAAGCAGATGGCCCATCAAACACCACCTTGCCTTTTGATAAGGCAACCGTGCGTGGACAAAAACGCATCGCCATTTCAACCTGATGCAAGGACACTAAAACGGTCGTGCCGTCTTGCTGATTTAAGTCCGCCAGAGTTTGCATTACGCGACGCGATGACTCAGGATCAAGCGAAGCTATTGGCTCATCGGCCAAAATCACTTTGGCTCTTTGCATGATAGTGCGTGCAATCGCCGCTCTTTGCTGCTGCCCGCCTGACAGCGCCGAAGCGCGCTTGTACGCGTGCTCCACGATGCCTACACGAGCCAAGGCGTCCAAAGCGTGTTGCTTTTCTTTCTGCGTAAATTGCCGCAAGCAACTGCGCCATAAAGGCATGCGCGCTAAATTGCCGGCGAGCACATTGGTCAGCACAGGCAAACGCCCAACCAAATTAAATTGCTGAAACACAAAACCCACATCTGCGCGCACCGCACGGACCCCACGTTGTATACAGCCATTCTCTTGCACCAAGCGATCGCCGACTCGCATCTCGCCACTGCCAGCATCTGCCGCCATTAAGCCGGACACGTGCCGCAATAAGGTCGATTTACCTGAACCAGAGGCGCCAATTAAGGCGACCATTTCACCGGGCTTGACCGATAAACTCACGCCATCTAAAGCGCGAAAGCCGCCGCGAAAAGTTTTGGAAATATGTTCGATGTTGATCATGTGCCGCCCCATGATGGTTTATCGATGGAGTATTCCGTAGGAATATGTCAGGCGTATGAAGGAATGATGACAAGGATATGAAATGCCTTGCCTCCAGTTAATACCTAGCGCTTCTTTTCTCGCTTAAGCAGAATATTCAGCTTGCGCAGCGGTGCCGACAAAATATGTCTTTTACCTAGGCGCAATGCATTCTTTTTCGAGCAATGTATTAAAAAAATCACTTACTTTTTATTCCTGCACAGCGGTTCAGGTTTCTGTACTAACCCTGTCCCAATCGTCTTCATCGTCATAGCGACAAAGCCAATTCACCGCCTTATGCCATTGTTGAACAGCAACAAGGTTGACGTTAGGCGGGTAAGCACGTTGCGTCAGTTGCGCGTGGCGCATTGCCCAATGCAAGCGATACAACAAATCACTCCAATCTAGTATCACCGCCTTCGAGCGTAATCGCACCTTGGCTCGTACTTCATCGATGTGCGAAAAAATGGCGTGCATCATGTCATGCATTTTTTGCGAGGACGAAGTTCCTGCACTGACCTTGAGCGTTTCGACCAAGCCAAGACTCCAGGCTAGAAAAAATAGTGCCTCACCCACCGCCAATAAACATGGCCTACTAAGCGAATCAGGCGCGCTGACGAAGACTATCGCTCGTTCAGTCCGCGACAAATACTTATCAATCGATTGCTCGCGCAACCACGCATGGATCTCCTCTGAATCCCCCTCTCCCAATAGTTGATACAGCGCAGACAAAGCACACAGCCGACCAAAAACCTCGTCCACCGAACGCACCTGCACTTCCTCATCAGCCTCGATTACATGCAATTGCAAATTAATGCGCACGCCTAGCTTATGCAGTTGCAGTTCTGAATATTCTTTTCTTTGTTCTGGGGTCAATTTACTTTCCTTGAATCACCATAACCTAATCGTGGTGAGCATTCCTTAACAAAATATTGGCTGGTACGAATTTGAATGATTCTGGATCGAAATCGTTTAACCTATAGTTGCGCGACTTACTTTCATGCCAAATTCAATTAGGCAAAAAAACTTATCTCAATCCCATAAATTTGACATTTTGCAGAAAAATGCACATCTTTCGCCCTCCTTTACTTAACGACAATCAACCGTGACAGAGTCAAAAATGAAAATCAATTTTACAAAAAAAGAATTCTCTAGCTTACTCGATATGTTGGATATTGCGGATTGGATTATTACTGCTCATAAGGTTGAGGATGACCCGCGTGACAAGCCTTACATGGATGTTTTGCAAAAGCTTTACGCTCATGCAACAGATTTCGGGTGTGAAGAAAAAATAAAGTACGACAAGGATTTAAACGCGTACTTTCCAACAAATTTCTTTGAGATGGATTCTCCTCACAGAAACTATATTTCCGAATATGATGAAAACATTTTTTGGGGCGATTTGATAGATCGGCTTGCCACTAGGGACTCTATTGATGAGATAGGTGAAGAAGCCTTCTATGATTCTGATCGCAGCAAGCAATTTTCTGCCATGTGCAAACACGAAGAAAAATGGGCAAACGAGTTTAGTGAATACCAATTAAAAAACATCGTAATCAAGAAATAGCAGCAACCTTAACGGCGTTTGCATCCCAAACAAAACGACGCCTATAAAAGACGCTAAAAAATGTCACAAAAATTCCTATGACAAATCACATGCTTATTCTGCCCATGGCCGCCCACGTTGCGCTGACAGCATTGCTCTACCTACTCCTGACGATTGCCCGTGCGCCCGATGTTTGGCATATAGGTAAGCGTGCAGATGGCGCAAACCCTTGGGCAGCTTATGAACCGCGGATTAGTGCCAATTTATCTAACCAATTCGAATGGCCGCTTTTTTTCTACGTTGCCTGCGTCGTGATGATTCAAAGCCAAACCAGCCATCCTTTAGC
>CAYPNW010000106.1:1477-2587 GCA_964411965.1 uncultured Burkholderiaceae bacterium | reverse complement strand
GCAGCCTCCGTCGAACTCAAACGAAAAGAGCTTAGTCCTTGTGCCGCGCTTGCCCGTATGTGCGTTGATTCGTTTGCATTAAGAGAAATCTGCATGAGCGCTTGCTTAGCGGCATCGCTTTGTGACGCGCGCACGACAGCAAATATGGCAGTCTGCCGAACCTCTTGATTCTTGTCATTCAAAGCGCGTAAAAAAATTAGCTCGGAAGAAGACGACTCGTCCCTTTGCGCCAATTGCAATAAACTATTTTGGCGTACTCGTGCGTCTTCATTTTGACTGAGAACGCGCAAGCTTTTAATTACTGCGTCTTGGTTGATCAAAGGCGAGGTATCCAAAGCCTGCTTCGCATTAGCGCTGAAAGATTGCTGCGCTGCTTCCTGCGGCTCAAGAAGCGGCACAACTTCCTTCCCTGAAGCGGTGGGCAAGGCGTCAATAATGTGTACCAACAGATCGGGCGAGGTTTCTGTTTCTAAGGCATGCACAATCGTTTGCTGATCTTCTGCGGTTTTCCTAGGCAATTGCTTGAGTATTAACCAACCATCTTGACGCTCCTCTACGCTCTTGCTTGCCACTAGTTGAGTCGCAAAGCTACGCACCGCATTACTTTCTATTGACGCCAAAATTTCAATTACCAACGCGCGAGATTGTGGGGCTTGATTAGGGGAATAGCGCGCGATAATTTTACTCACGATGCTTGGGTCATTTGCCGCATGCTTACGAAGTAAGTCCTGAGCGTCGCTGGCATCGGCGGGGTTTTGCGTCGTCGCTATTGCTCTTAGCCAAAGCGCCGAAAACTGTTCAGCAAGCCTCGCATTGCCATCATCACCATACGAACCCAGCGCTTGTTGATTTGGATTAGTTGTTGTGCTTAGTCTCGATGAAATCGTCGATGTGTCACTTAACTCGGGCGAATAAGGGATGCCCTTACTTGCATCACGATTGAAGAAAAACGCAGCGCCGACTATCAACACAGTCAACAGGAACAGCCCAACTATTTCGCTCTTTTTCATATATTTCAATTCAAAGTCGTCTTGCTCACCTCGCAACCATGCGAGGTGAACGTGGCTCAATTCTCGTTCAATTCAAAATAAGACTTGCCTGTGTCGCCGT
>CAYPNW010000106.1:0-1377 GCA_964411965.1 uncultured Burkholderiaceae bacterium | reverse complement strand
ATGAAAGAGTTCACCTTGCTGGCATAGGCAAGATCATTGATCGCTTTCATCGCCAAGGTCACACCCATGGAGTGCCCAAGCACATCAATCTTACCCGTGCACGAAGCAGCTAACGCCGCTTGTAGTGCACTTTTGACTGGTGCAGTATTCGCGCTACCATGGTCATTGCAGGCCGCACAGATTTTTGATCCCCAATTGGGCCGAAACAATTGCGCGTCAAGATAACCGTTCGCTTTTAAGGTGCTCACGGTTGAATTCCAATCTGATGGGTAACCCGCATTTCCATGCACCAGAACCACATTATCTAGGCAGGCGCCGTAACTACTTAATACAAAACCAAACGAGGTCAACGCAACCAGAAGCCGTCCGATCTTAGTAAAGATCTTATTCATTTTTTGTCTCCGAAAGTGTATTTTTAGGATAAAAAACCAATCTGCTTTTTTTGCGCATTGGCTAATCCACTTTAGGACGAAGCGCAGTGACTTGCTACTCACCATTTGGATAGTAAGTTGTTCGACCCTGACTAGCGCGGGAATCGTTTCGGCAACGATGAGGGAAAGAAATCGCTAATGCGGCATGGAAGATGAAAATAATCCCAGGCCACGCGCCTTGCTGACCGCGTGTACGCGCTTACGCACTTGAAGCTTGAGGAATATTTGATCGATGTGGTACTTCACATTGACTTCTTTCAATCCCAAGATAGTGGCAATCTCCCAGTTGGTTTTCCCTTCTTGCACCCAAAATAATATTTGACGTTGCCGCTCGCTGAGCGGTTTGGTAGGCGCAACAATTTGCCATGGCGCTAGAGGCAGATTCGCTAAAATCCGCGTCAATGCGCCATGCAGATGGGGCGTTAGTATGCGCAGTAAGAAGGCGTGGCGCTCACCAACTTGGGTTGGAAGATCATTGAAGATAAAAAAACTAGACAGGCTGTAGCCTAAATCCAGTATGCCGTGGCCTATCGTGTTTCTCATGCCAGAGTGTTGAAACGCCGCAACCCACTCATCAGAGAAATTCCCTTCGTCGCGTTGGCTTTGAAAATACACAGGTTCTTGAGTGCTCCGCCACCGCTTCATCAAGGGGCTGTCTAATTTTCCTTCGCCACCCAGTAGCGCCGCGTAATAGGAAACAGCAGATTCTTGTAGGTGATACGAGCGCATTTTTTGCACAGTAGAGCCTTGGGCGGTAACGCTGCCAACGCCACATAACATGCTTCCGTGAGGAAGTATGACTTGCAAATGCCCATCAACTAAGCACTGAAAATCATGTTCACAGCGAACCTGTGCGCAGTCAACGATGAAAGCCATCATTTCGTCGCAGAAGGTTTCCTTCAGCTCACCATCCATAACATTGTTCCTTGAGGATTGGTCTACGACA
>CAYPNW010000105.1:0-8526 GCA_964411965.1 uncultured Burkholderiaceae bacterium | reverse complement strand
CGCACGATGGCGGTGTAACAGGGTTTTTGATCCATTTGCATGGCTGACAAACTCAGCTCCAAGGCAAATTGCTCATTACCTCTTAGGCCGACCATTTCCTGAGTATGACCTACCACGCTCGCATAAAACGCACGCATGTCGGGGGCAGCTTGAATCGGAACAATTAAGTCGTTTAGTGCCATGCCGTCAAAAGCCGATGTTCCTTGATTAAACATCTTCGCCGCTGCGGCATTGCTGTGAGTAATTTGAAAATTGACGTCCAGCGTAAACACAGCGTCCTGCACGTAATTGAGTATGGTTTCAAGACGGGTCTGCGCATCGTTCGCATTTTGTGCTGCGCGGGTGGCGCCCAGTTCTGTTTCAGCCCAGACCGCCAAATCTTTTAAGGTGCCCAATTGATCAGCGTGAATTTGCTTAGGTGTGGAGTCGATTAAACAAAGGGTGCCCAAGCGCATGCCGCTTGGTCCACGCAAAGGCATGCCACAATAAAATCGGATAAACGGCGCTTGTGTGACTAAAGGATTATCGCGAAAGCGCTGATCCAGTAAGGTATCTTCAATAATGAACGGATGGTCGGTATGGATGGCGTGACCACAAAAGGAAATATCTCGGGATGTTTCGTTGGCGTCTAAACCTTGTTTCGATTTGAACCACTGACGATTCACATCCACCAAAGAAATTAACACAATCTGTACACCAAAGATGGTGCGTGCGGTGCGCGTAATCCGATCGAAACGCTCTTCTGGGGGCGTATCAAGCACGCCTAGCTGATGCAGTTCAGCAATGCGCAGAGGCTCTTCTGGTGGTAGCGTGGGTTTTTGCATGTTGCTTCTGGGTGCTCACTCCAATTCGCGAACGCGGCGCAACGATGTACAATTTTTTTGTCTACAATTTTTGCTCGCGCAGACTGAACTTCACACTTGATTGTAGGGCTAATTTGACATTAGCGCTCGTCAAATTCGATAAAGCCGCGCACCGAGAAGAAACTCGTGCTTAATTGTTTGGCGAGATGGGAGTCGATGTCCTTGTATTGGGTACGAATTGTTCAAGTAAGCCGCCAAAAATAGTCAACTGTGCCGCCGATAGCTGCTTACTCGCCAAGGCGTGGGAAAGTCGATTAACCAACGCAAGCTCTTTGCGTTGTAGCTGATTCTTTGATGCGGAATCGGGTTGCAGCTCATTCACTGAAAACAGCCAGTCTGGTGAAATACCTAGCTCTTCACACAATTGCGGAATTAACTCCACGCTGGGCGCTGCGGCACCGACTTCCCACTGGCTGACTGCCGCTGCAGTCACATTAAACCGCGCTGCTAAAGCCGCTTGCGTTAATCCCGCCGCTTTGCGCGAGGCTTGAATTCGTTGCCCAATATTGACCGATTTTACTGACATGCTTGATTCCTAAATCCAGACCTTGCCTAAACCTAAAGCCAAGGTTCAGCAACCACTTTGATTGCCACGTGGAAATAATTATAGCATTTAATTTGTAACCGTCAACGTAAGCAAGTTTGGAATCAGCAATTGCTGCTTTATCTTTATAGGATGGCCCTATTTTTATACTAGTGTATGTATTATTTATATACGCTTTGTTTGCATGCGCAAATGATATATCTTATTTAAATAAATAGGGAGTATGCAATTTAAAGACGAAAAAAACCCCGCGATGACGCGCGGGGGTTTCTAAAAATACGCTTATTGAACTGGTCTATGCCAGATCAAGACTTATTTTTTAGGCGCTTCAACTGCTGCGCTCGGCGCTGGTGCTGAGCTAGGTGCCGCGCTGCTTTCTGGAGAAGGCGTTGCCGCTGGCGCTGCAACCACCTCAATTTTCGCTTTGGCTTTTAAATCATCCAGCAACTTCTTGACGTTTTGCTGTTGTACGCGCTGCGACAAATTGGGTTTGACTTGCTCTAAAGTGGGCACCGGGTTCTCGCGTGTGTCTTCGAGCAAAATCACGTGGTAGCCAAATTGCGATTTCACTGGCTCTTCGGTGAATTTATTTTTTTCTAGTTTGGCGACGGCAGCACCAAATTCAGGCACCATGCCACGCGGATCAAACCAACCTAAGTCACCGCCTTTGTCTTTGGAACCGGGGTCTTTAGACTTTGCTTTTGCCAAGCCTTCAAACGCTTTCACATCCTTTTTTAACTTAGCAATAATGTCTTTTGCTTCGTCCTCTTTCTCCACCAGAATATGCCGCGCCTTGTATTGATTGCCTGAGGCTTGGCTCTTGATTTTGTCGTACTCGGCGGCCAACATGGCGTCGGTCACTGGGTTGGTTTTGATGTAATCTTGGATAAAACTGTCAGCCAAAATCGCCTGTTTCGACATTTCGATCTGATCCATGGTTTCGGCTTTCTTATCCAAACCTTTTTTGCTGGCTTCTTGCGCAACGATTAATTGCAGCGTCAAATTATCCAAAACGGATTTGCGTGTTTCTGGTGTGTCTGGCAAGCCACGTGCAGCTTGCTGCGTCATAATGGCATCGACTTGTTTTTGCGTAATCACTGTGCCGTTGACGGTTGCCGCAGGCTTACTTGCATCGGTACCAGGAACGGCGACCGATTTGTCACCCTCTTTTGGGGTGCAAGCGGCTAAAGCTAAGAAAGATAAGACTGTTACGGCTGTTGCAACACGACCCAGCACAACGCGGGAATTGATAGACATCGTTAAATCCTTTAAAAATGGGCCTGTGAACGACACAAAGATCAAAACACACAGCCTGGCTGAATGAAAAACAACAGCGAATTCTACCTGCGAAAAGCAAAGAGGCAAAAAAATTACAAATGCTTACGATCGAACCAGCGATTTTTGGGCGATATGCCATAGCCAGCCGTCATTTCACGACGCCCGATAACCAAGATAACCCTTAAGAAGTAAAAAAATGATGAATGACATGAGCAATGACGCGGAAACCAAAAGTAAGTTGGCCTTACCAAATGCCCTAGACGAACTACTGCCCGTCGGCATGCTGACGAACGGTGGCCTGATAGCCGAAGCGATTGCACGCGTTGCGCAAAAACAGGTCGGTATGCCAGATTGGGCGGCGTTCCACTATGTAAAAAATTCCGACGGCACTTTAGAGATCACGGGCGGCATTGTCAGCACACATGCTGGCGCGAAAAAATGGCTAGGCGAGCACGATACGATTCAAATTCGCGCAGACGAGGTTTTGGCGCAGCTTCACGATTTAGCGCAACACCATGCGGCATTTAACGCGATGCCAGAAGCCCAAGTCGCCGCGCTCAAAACAGATGAAAGTACACAGACTTTGTCGGCTCGCCCAAGCAAAAGAATGCAGGTCGTATTTAGCCTACCAAATGACGCCGCAACACAACTTGCGATTCTTAAGCGTTTTCACTTAAGCGCCGATATCTGCGGTGCCCAAGTGCTAGCTTGCCAACTAGTCGAGGATCAGATCAATGAAAGCGCATAAAATTTTTGCGCTCAAACTAAAGCACTACTCGTCGTCCCGCACACGCAAGAAGCTGGCAAATTTTGGTAAGCCCGTAGAAGTGATGTCGCGATAGCGATAGGTAACAAGCGTACCAATTTTGGGCGGGTTCTTGCGTAATGCATCATCGAAACCTGTGCCTAAGCGGAATTGTTTGCCATCATTCGTTTGCACCACTAACGCACCCAACAAACCGCGATACTTGCCTTTGCCCGGCTCGTGCGCGATTACGGTGGCATCTGCGTCATCTAAGGGTTTGAGCTTCAACAGTGCCGCTGAGCGCCCGGTATGCCAAAGCGCATCTGCCCGATGTAATACCAAGCCCTCGCCACCACCATCCACGACCTCAGCCAAACGCTTGCGTAATTCGCTGTGATTTTCCAACTTTGTTTGCGGCACAACTTGCAGCCAAGCGACGTTTTGTGCGCGCACGCTGGCTTGTAAGGCTTCGATTCGCTCTGTAAAACTACCCGCTGCGCCGGGCGATTCAAACAATTGATAACTAATGCGCTTCCACTCTTGATCATTCGGTTCTTGCCTGCGTACAGCCGCCGACAATTTTTCGAATTGATGGCGCCCCATCCATAGTTCACCGTCGACAGGGTGGCGCGGCAATGCGGCGATAAACCAAGTGGGCGCATGAATTTCTCGCCCACTGCGAAACATTAAACGATGGCCATCCCAGTAAGCACGTACGCCATCGAGTTTTTCACTCACGAGAAAAGCCGCCACGTCGTCGCGTTGGGTATAGTTCTGCGCCAATAACAAGGCTGGCGCGCTAACGCTTGGCGAAGCGTTCACCTTGGTATCGGCAGTTGTCGATTCGATCGCTAGGGAAGACGGCAAAGCGCCTATCGCGGCGGCGCCCAATAACAATTTGAGTAAAAGTACAGAAGCGCGTTTCATGGCGGGCGCTTGCTGGTTGTTTCTGCTCTGCTTCATCGCTTGGTCCCTCTTTTATTTCATTCGTGGCAGATTCGTCATAGACAGTCATTTTCAAGTTTTCCAATGATAGAATCAAACGCGTCATTGTTGGGAAAAATCAAGCATTTTCTGCGCTCAGGCAGACCTGAAATATGTTTGCCAAGCTCACCAATTTTCTTCATCGCGTTTTCAAACTTATTTGCCAACGCTTAATATAAGGTGTGATTCATGCGCTACTTGCTTGCTGTCGTGTCGGCTCTTTGCTTGATGTTTCCGTCTTTGCAAAGTGCTGCGCAAGAAAAAATCGATCTCGATCTGGTTACCAAACTGCGCAGCGAAGCCAAAGAACGCTCCCGCGTGATGGAAACTTTGGGTGTACTAACGGATGAAATTGGCCCGCGCCTAACTGGCTCACCCAGCTTGATCAGAGCCGGCGAATGGACACAAAGCAAATTGCGCGAATGGGGTTTGCAAAACGTACATACGGAGAGCTTCGCGCCATTCGGTCGGAGTTGGGTACTGGAACACACGAGTTTGCGCATGATCGCGCCGGAAAAACTTGATTTGATCGCGATCCCCAAGGCGTGGACGCCGGGCACGGACGGCCCACAACGGGCACATGTCATTGCCGCTAAACTAAGCACTGAGGACGATCTCGCCAAGTGGAAAGGCAAACTCGCCAATGCCATCGTGTTAATTGATGAAGCGCAACCCAACAAACCGCATCTCAAGCCAGACGCCAATTTATATAACGACACACAACTGGAAGAACTCACCAAAATTAATTTTGATACACAGTCGGACGCGCCGTTAACGCCTCGCTACGACAAAGCAAAAGCGATAAAAGATTTCGCCTTCCGCAAAAAATTAATGCAATTTATTATTGAAGAAAAAGTGCTAGCTGTGTTGAATGCCTCACGCGGCGAAGATGGCACCATCTTTGTGCAAGGGGGCGGCTCATACAAAACTGGTGAGCCGACAGGCCCACCTAACTTGGTCTTAATGAAAGAGACTTACAACCGCTTATATCGTCTGGTTGAAAAAAAGAAGCGGGTTGAACTGGAGTTAGATGTCAAAGTCAGTTTCACAGATGAAAATCCTGCCGCCGCCATCAGCGTATTTGGCGATATTGTTGGCAGCGACAAAAAAGACGAATTCGTCATGTTAGGTGGGCACCTAGATTCATGGCAAAGTGCCACAGGTGCTACAGATAACGGCGTTGGCGTGGCCGTCTCCATGGAGGCGGTACGCATGTTAAAAGCCGTGGGCTTCAAACCGCGCCGCACGATTCGCATCGCATTGTGGGGCGGTGAAGAGCAAGGCTTGCTGGGCTCAAGAGCGTATGTAAAACAATGGGTTGCGGCACGTCCAGATTCGACCGATCCCAAAGAAAAAGAGCTGCCTTCCTATCTACGTAAAACCATGTGGCCGCTGACACTGAAACCGCAGCACAGCAAGATTTCAGCCTACTTCAATTTAGATAACGGTGCCGGAAAAATTCGCGGTATTTTTGCGGAAAATAATGCGGCGGTGAAGCCCATTTTCGAAGCGTGGCTGGCGCCTTTTCATGATATCGGCGCCACCACGGTCAGCTTGCGCAATACCGGTAGCACCGACCACGTGAGTTTTGATAGCGTTGGCGTACCAGGCTTCCAATTTATTCAAGACGAGCTGGATTATCTTTCACGCACTCACCATTCGAATTTGGATGTGTATGACAAGGTCCAGCGCGGCGACATGATTCAAGCCTCATTGATCATGGCGCATTTCGTCGCGCATGCGGCGAATCGGCCAGAACTATTACCACGCAAGCCTTTGCCGCAAGAACCACCAAAAGACGATAAGCCAAAGGACAATACCGTGCAAGGCAATGACGAGCCTAAGGCAGAGCCAAAAGTAGAACAAAAAGCGGACCATAAAGTCGACCAAAAGCCGGACCAAAAATAGGAATCCCATGAAGATGAAAAAATTTTCTCGCTGCGTAATGACGCTGAGTATGCTGTCCGCCTTTAGCGCGCCAGTCTATGCGGCAAAAATCGACGCTAAAGCGGCAGCCAACCATGTTGAGGAAGCGCCCTTGCGCGCACATTTGCAATTTCTGTCTTCTGATTTGTTGGAAGGGCGAGGCACGGGCCAACGCGGCGGCGACCTCACCGTTGCCTACTTGGAAGCGCAAGCACGCGCGATAGGGCTTTTGCCAATTGACGGGAAAACCTATCGTCACCCCGTCAAACTCGCTTTTTCTACCTTGCGCCAAGAAGAGAGCACATTAGCGTTTGAAGCCAACGGCCAAAAGCTCCCCTTCAAGTTCACTGATGATTGGGTTTGGAGTATGGGCGACGCCGCGACTAGCCACAATCTCGATAGCGAGCTTGTCTTCGTTGGCTACGGCATCAACGCGCCAGACGAGCACTGGGACGATTACAAAGGCGTAGATGTGCGCGGCAAAGTCTTAATCATGATGGTCAACGACCCACAGCCAACGGCGCAAGAGCCAAACCGTTTTGGTGGTGAGTCACTGACTTATTACGGACGTTGGACTTATAAGTACGAAGAAGCACAAAGACGCGGTGCGGCAGCCGTTATCTTGATTCACACCGATAAATCGGCAAGTTACCAATGGTCAGTAGCAGGAAATGGGGGCAATAAATTTCTCTTAGAATCTGATCACGTGGGCACGCCTATTCAAGCTTGGATTAGAGAAACCGCCGCCCGTCAGTTGTTTCAAGCGGCGGGCTTGGACTTAGACCAATTGCGTTCCTCCGCAGAAAACAAGGACTTCACGCCTGTCAAAATGAACGTGAAATTGCGTGGCGTGGCGCAGGCCGACGTGCGCAAAATTACCCAATACAATGTCGCGGGACTGATTCCCGGAACAGACCCAAAATTAAAAGACGAGCTGGTGATTTATAGCGCCCACTGGGACCACTTAGGCATCAAGCAAGGTGATGGCGATGTGATTTATAACGGCGCGGTGGATAATGGTTCAGGCTCGGCAGCCTTGCTGGCCATGGCAAAAGCAGCAGTGAAGGCACCTACTAAACGTAGTCAATTATTTTTGTGGGTTGCCGCTGAAGAAAAAGGTTTAATCGGCAGCCAAGCATTTATTGCCAATTCACCTTGGCCCATCGATAAAATTGCTGCAGATTTAAATTTAGATAGCATGAACTTCGTCGGTCGCACCACTGATATTGGCATACCAGGCAGCCAGCGCACAGATTTATCGGTCATGGCAACCACGGTCGCCCATCAGATGGGGCTAAAAGTTGCCCCACCTGTGCCTGACACTGGCGGCGGCTACTTCCGCAGCGATCATTTCAGCTTTGCAAAAGCAGGCGTACCTGCCTTTACTATTCGCAGTGGCCGAGCCTATGTTAACGACCCAAGCGGCTCCACAGAAAAAGCCAAAGCCTACGCAAAACGCTATCACCAAGTCACCGATGAATATGATCCCACATGGGATTTGTCAGGCATGGTGCAGCAGGCGCAATTCACCTTAAATTTGGGACATTTGATTGGCAATGCGCATACCAAACCCGCTTGGAAAGCAGGTGAAAATTTTGGTAAGGCGGGGTCAGATTAGCAACGATGCGTTCGCTGCTAGGCGGTAAAAATTATGCACTGACAAGAGTGGGGAAGTCGCGCAAGGCATAGAACGCGACAGGACGAGCAAAATAATAGCCTTGAAACGCGTCGCAACCCATCTCACGTAAAAACTGGTGTTGCTCGCGCGTTTCTACGCCCTCTGCAATCACTTTCAAACCAAGATTGTGGCCGAGCGCCACAATCGTCCGCGCTATCACGGCATCACTCGGATCGGTCATGATGTCACGCACGAATGACTGATCAATTTTTAGTTGTGCAAGCGGCAAACGTTTGAGGTTGGAGAGCGACGAATAGCCAGTGCCAAAATCGTCAAGAGAAAACCCCACGCCCAAAGATTTTATGGCGTTCATCTTGACGACGATGTCTTCCACATTGTCGACCAACATACTTTCGGTCAATTCGAGTTTCAGCAAATAGGGTGCGGCGCCTGTTTGTCCTAGCGCAGACATCACGTTTTCAACAAAATTGGCCTGCTTAAATTGCGAAACGCTGACATTGACGGCAATAGTCCAATTTTGGCGCGTAGGATGGCTTGCCCACGCCAC
>CAYPNW010000104.1:0-8540 GCA_964411965.1 uncultured Burkholderiaceae bacterium | reverse complement strand
TATGATTGATGAAGCTTATCGAACCCAGATTTTCCATTAGGCGCGCTTGCAGCGCATTTTCGGCCATTTTTTGACTCTTCGTAGTCAATAGCTCGCTATTGACGCCTCATTCGCCACAAAACTGCCACGAAAAGTGCATCCGCCATCATCACAAATCCTAACGGAAGATCTGGGTTAAATCTCTACAGATGCCGGATCTGGAATATGTTTGATCGCGTCGTGTTGATGATTTTGGATTTTGTCTTTGTGTTTGATGACTTGGCGATCTAGCTTGTCTACTAAGGCATCGACGGCGGCGTACAGGTCATGGGCTAAACTTTCCACGTGTATGTCTTTGCCGCTAATGTGTAGATTTATATCTGCTTTGTGTCGTTTGTCTTTTTCCCGGAGCTTGTCGACTGTGAGGATAACTGCGATATCAATGACTTGATCGAAATGCCGCCTGACTCGTTCGAGTTTGCTTTGTACATATTCACGGATTGCAGGAGTTACTTCGAGGTGATGTCCACTGATGGTGAGATTCATACTACGCTCCTTTGGTGATGTTGCATGCTAAAAATGTCTAGCCGATTTTGTACTAAAAGACAAAATAATACGCATCGGGCTAAATCATATATAACAATATAAACTGAAAATACAAGAACTGTATTACAAAGATTTACGCAGACTCACGGGGGGAATTTTCAACGCTTCACGGTATTTCGCAACGGTGCGTCGCGCAATAACCATGCCTTGTTCGCCCAGCATGTCTGCAATTTTGCTGTCAGAGAGTGGGCTTTTCTGGTTTTCTGCTCCTATCAATTGCTTGATGAGTGCTCGTATTGCGGTGGATGATGCTTCCCCACCAGCTTCCGTCGCAACATGGCTACCGAAGAAATATTTCAACTCAAACATGCCATGGGGCGTGAGCATGTATTTTTGAGTTGTCACACGCGAGATTGTGCTCTCGTGTAAACCCAGTGTATCAGCAATTTCGCGCAAAACAAGGGGACGCATGGCAACCGCGCCGTGGGAAAAGAAATTACGTTGTCTTTCAACTATCGCTTCTGAAACGCGCAAAATTGTATCGAACCGTTGGCGCATGTTTTTTATGAGCCAACGTGCCTCCTGTAATTGAGGTGTGAGGCTGGCATCACCGCGATGTTGCTTCATGATGTTGGCATACATGCCATGCAATCGTAATTTGGGCATGACGTCTTGATTGAGCATCACCGACCAATCATCGCCGACTCGCCGAACGATCACGTCTGGGACAACGTAATCTGAAGTCGCGGCAGCGAATTTTGCACCCGGTTTTGGGTTGCAAAGATGAATCACGACTTGTGTTTCGCGCAAATCTTCGTCGTCACACTGAAAGATTTTTCTCAACTTGGCGAAGTCTTTTTGGGCGAATAAGGTGAGCTGGGTTTCAACAATTTGCAATGCCAAGCGGCGCGTGACGAAGGCGATATTCGGTAAGCGCTTAATTTGAATGGCAAGGCACTCAGACACATTACGCGCGCCAACGCCTTCTGGCTCAAAACTTTGCAACATGTTCAATGCGAACTGCAACTCTTCTGGTTCAACACAAAGTTCGATAGGCAAGCTGCCATGAATGTCGTCGAGTGACTCAATTAAATAGCCATTGTCGTCTAAAGCATCGATCATGATTTCGATCAATGCGCAGTCGCGATGTCCGCGCACGTTTAAACGCATTTGTTCCAACAAATGTTCTTTCAAACTTAATTTACTTGCCTCTAATTGCGCCCGTCCGTCATCCTCGTCGCCGGCTTTACTTGCATTACCGCCGAGGTCGGAATGCCAATCGTCATCTGCAACGCTGCTTGTTTCGCTTATGTTGTCAGCCGTGCCGGCGGCGTCGTTAGCATCGCCATTATTTACTTCTGCGGCGGGCGCATTGTCCTCGCGCACAGGGGCACCAAATTCAGTTTCCGACTGGTTGTTTGCCGTGTTGATCGCACCGTCCGCCAATAAGCGTACGGCGCTGTCCAGAGGGTCGTCAACTCGCTCAAGTAAGGGGTTTTCTAAAAGGATGCTTTCTAGTTCTTGATGAAGTTCAAGCGTGGACAACTGCAGCAAACGAATCGATTGCTGTAACTGGGGCGTGAGCGCCAAATGTTGTGACGTGCGAAGTTGTAGGGTTTGTTTCATGGCCGCTTAAGTCACACACTTACATGCGGAAATGTTCACCAAGATACACACGTCGCACCGACTCATTGGTAATGATTTCGTCAGGACGGCCCTGTGCTAACACTTCGCCTTGGTTGATGATGTACGCATGATCGCAAATACCCAAGGTTTCTCGGACGTTGTGATCCGTAATTAACACACCTATGTTTCGGCTCTTGAGAAATTGAACGATGCGTTGAATCTCAATCACTGCAATAGGGTCTACGCCGGCGAACGGTTCGTCTAGCAAAATAAAGCGGGGGCTGGTTGCTAGCGCGCGCGCAATTTCGACACGTCGTCGTTCGCCACCTGAGAGCGAAAGTGCGGGATTTTCGCGGATATTCTCGATTTGCAATTCTTTAAGCAATACACGCAAACGCTTACGAATTTCCTTTTCCGACAGCGGTTGGTTGTCTTTATCAACTTGAAGTTCGAGTACCGCTTGAATATTCTCTTGTACCGTCAGCTTGCGAAAAACCGAGGCCTCTTGCGGAAGGTAGGAAAGCCCAAGCTTTGCGCGCAAGTGTATGGGAAGGTGCGAGATATCTTTGCCGTCGATATCGATCTTGCCTGCGTCTGATGGAATAAGTCCAACGATCATGTAAAACGAAGTGGTCTTGCCCGCGCCATTTGGGCCTAATAGACCAACCACTTCGCCACACTTCACTTCCAGCGACACATCACGCACGACGAGCCGCGCGCCATATCGTTTTTGCAAGCCCTGCACCAATAGTTTGCTTGCCATATTAGTTAGCTGGCTTTTCGGTTTTTGGTTGAATGGTCAGTTTCACGCGACCCGCACCGGGAACGCGCTGTCCGCTGCTTGTGTTCGTGGCGAGAAAAACATCGTTCAAGCTGTCGTAGGAAAGAAATTCCCCTTCTTGTTCTTGGGTGACTTTTTTTCCCTCTAAATAGCGTATTTTCGCTTTGGAAATAAACTTTACTTCTTCAGTTTTATCGTTGTATTCAATGCGTTCCGCCTCACCTTCCACCCACAGATTTTCTCCGCCGTCGCGCTTCTGGCGAAAGCTCGCTAACTTACCCGGACTGGAAAACAGTTGCGCATTTTTTTGTCGACCACCTAGCTCAGTAAGGACGGCTCGGCTAGCACGTACTACCAAGGTGCCGCGAGTCAGTACCACGTCACCGGTCAATGTAGTGATATTGAGCTTGCCGTCGTGCTTTAGGTTCTCTGCATCGATTTGCGTCTCTTTTAGGCTATCGGCTTTCTCCGCGTACGCTGATTGCGCCGCGCAAAACAAGATTGCGCCAAGACAAAGCAAGCGCAAAGGCAAGTTATTTGATATTTGATGAAGTTCCATAGTCCTTGCTTCCACTTTAATTGAGAATGCTGTGCCGTGAGCCCGTGGCATTTTGTGCCAGCCGAATGCGTACTTTACTGTCGAGATGAACTTCTTGTGTTTGATTATTTGCCTGCATACCGATGGCAGTGACTTCAAGATTTTCCGTTACAAATGACACGGCTTTGTCGGTTTTCATTACGTATTCATTCGGCAGTAAAAGGATGTATTCAGAGTTCAGTTTCATCGCATTTGATGTATTCGTTCTTGGCTTGTCGACTTGCACCTTGCCATACAAATGGACTTCGTCACGATCATTTTCATTCTGGGTATTCTTACTTTTCTGCTTCACCATAGCACGCTCAGCGCGAATATTGATGGGCATTTGATTGTCGCCAAAGCTACTCAGCCGCGGTTCTTCAATATTAAAAATGTCATCACGTGGGTTGTGTGTGAGCCGCTTTCCTTCGATATGAAAACTCGCCTTGCCATTGTTTGGAAGGCGAATAAAATCGAAGTCTTCTACATAATAATCAGGTTCATCGCGCGCGCTTGCGCGCGAGTTGCCTTCGACGTCATTGCGACGAACAACTTCAAGTATCCAAAAACTACCCAGTGTAAGCAAGGCCACGAAGGCAACACCGAGCCAAGTACGAAATCGATCCGCTGTAAAAATATTTTTCATGCGAGAAACCGCGCCAGCATGTCATCGTATTTGCCTTGCGCCTGCAAGATAAAGTCACAAAGTTCACGCACTGCGCCTTGCCCACCAGAAGCTTGGGTGAGGTAATCGACTCGCGACTTGACCTCGCTATGTCCGTTCGGCACGCTGGCAGAAAACCCCACACGCGAGAGCACAGGTAAGTCGATAACATCGTCGCCGATATAGCCACAATTTGCCGCAGCAATATTGAGCACGGCACTCAATTCAAGAAACGCGGTTTTTTTGTCGTGTATGCCTTGCATCACGTGAGCGATTTCTAAATCTGCCGCACGCTTAGCGACAATAGGTGACTGGCGTGCACTTATGATTGCCGTTTGGATACCGGCTGCTTGCAACAGGCGTATGCCTTGTCCATCGAGCACATTAAAGGTTTTACAAACTTCCCCTTCCGCGCCGAATTGCAGTGTGCCTTCCGTGAGTACGCCGTCCACATCGAAAATCATCAGTCGAACGGCTGCGGCTTTTTTTAAGGCAGCAATATTGTTGTTTTGGGTTGAGGAGGAATTCATCAAATCACCTTCGCCCGTGTCAGATCATGAATATGCAAAGCGCCCACGAGCTTATTGAATTCGTCCGCAACAATGAGCTGGTTAATCCGATACTTTTCCATAATTTCAACCGCTTCAACGGCTAATTTTTCTGGGCGTATGGTGCGTGGTTGTTTGCGCATTACATCGGCTATTTTTAAACTCGTAAAATTTTGTTGGTTCTCGATAAGTCGCCGTAAGTCGCCGTCGGTAAACACACCAAGCACGTTTTTCTCCGCATCAACCACCGCAGTCATCGCCAAACCTTTTTGCGTGATTTCAAGCAAGGCGGAAATCAGACTAGTTTCAGGCGACACTTGGGGAATCGCATCACCAGTGCGCATGATGTCTTTCACATGAGTCAACAAGCGTCGACCAAGGCTGCCGCCGGGGTGCGAACGGGCGAAATCTTCCGCCCGAAAACCCCGTGCATCCAGCACGGCAACGGCTAAGGCGTCACCCAATGCCAAGGTCGCAGTGGTGCTTGCAGTTGGCGCCAAATTGAGCGGGCATGCTTCCTTGGCGACGAAAACACTTAAATGAATATCCGCCAAGCTTGCCAAGCTGGATTGCTCGTTCCCCGTCATCGAGATGAGCACCACACCCAAGCGTTTAATGGTGGGCAAAATGGAAATGAGCTCCGCCGCTTCGCCCGAGTACGAAATTGCAATGAACACGTCTTGTGCGGTGACCATACCGAGATCGCCATGTGCAGCTTCGGCCGGATGAACGAAGAAAGAAGGCGTACCCGTTGAGGCAAAGGTGGCGGCAATCTTGCGTGCAATATGGCCGGATTTGCCTATCCCTGAAACAACCACACGCCCCTCGCATTGCAATAACTTCTCAATTGCCTGCGTAAAGTCACTGCCCGCCGCGCCAGCCAGTCGCGTTTTTAGCGCCAGAATCGCGTCTGCCTCGATTTGCAAGGTGTCGCAAGCCAATTGGAGCGCATGATTTGGTGCGCTCTCGGCGTCGTTGGGTAGGTGGGCGGTAGGAGGGTGTGCTTGCATGTCCAAAGTATAATCCAATTTGATAAAGCAAGAACTTTGCCAGTTGCTTTAATTTGCGTTTTCTTTCGGCATGTGTGTTTCCAATGCCATAATCAGCGTATGAGTCCATTAGAAACCACATTGATGCTTTTGGCGGCCGCCGTGTCGGGCGTGGTGGCGTTTCGCATGCTGAACTTGCCACCTATGTTGGGGTATTTGCTAGTTGGTGTTGTGGTTGGGCCGTTTGGTCTCGGCTTGGCACAAGAAAACGCCATGACGCATGAATTGGCGGAGTTTGGCGTGGTGTTTTTGATGTTCTCCATCGGTTTGGAGTTTTCCTTGCCGAAGTTAATCGCGATGCGTCGTTCGGTATTTGGGTTAGGTTTGGCGCAAGTGGCTGCCACCATCTCCATGGCGATGGTGTGCGCTTTACTGGCAGGAATGTGGTTGCCAAAAATGTTCCATATAGGCTGGGAAGCCGCGCTTGCCTTGGGCGGCGCCTTGGCGATGTCGTCTACCGCAATCGTCTCGAAAATGTTGACCGAACGCTTGGAGTTGGAAAGCCCGCATGGCAGGCAAATCATCAGTGTTTTGTTGTTTCAAGACTTAGCGGTTGTGCCTCTCTTAATCGTTGTGCCCGCGCTAGCAATGCACAGCAACAACCTTGCAGAAACCTTGTTGTGGGCGTCTGCAAAAGCCGCCTTGGTCCTGTTTTTATTGTTTTTCGTAGGACAAAAATTGGTGCGAGGTTGGTTCAGTATTGTGGTGAAGCGACGCTCGCAAGAGCTGTTTATGCTCAATCTTTTGTTAATTACGCTCGGTGCCGCTTGGCTTACAGATAAGGCAGGATTGTCGCTCGCCTTGGGCGCCTTCGTCGCGGGCATGCTGATTTCCGAAACCGAGTACAAACATCAAGTCGAGGAAGACATCAAGTCTTTTCGGGATGTGCTGCTGGGGTTGTTTTTCGTCACGGTGGGCATGCTACTCAACCTTCGCCTTGTTGTTGATCACGGTGGCGCGCTATTACTTCTTCTTTTCGTTCCTGTTTTGCTTAAATTTGGTCTCATTACACTGCTTGCCAAAGTCTCAGGTAGCAACACCAGTGTCGCCTTGCGCACAGGTTTGGGTTTAGCGCAGGCGGGTGAGTTTGGTTTTGTCTTGTTAAACCAAGTGGGCGGTTTGAATTTGATCGACCCTTTGCTGCTTCAATTGATTTTGGCATCAATGGTTTTGTCCATGTTAATTTCACCTTTGATCCTAGCCAAATCGGATTGGATAGTGTTGAAGCTTTCAGCCAATGAATGGATGGCGCAATCGCTCGCCTTGACGCAAATTGCGGCACGCACCATGAACACCAAAAAACATGTCGTGATTGCAGGATTTGGGCGTAGTGGGCAAAATTTGGCAAAGCTTTTATCTGAAGAGCAGATCGATTATCACGCACTCGACTTAGACCCTGACCGTATTCGCGAAGCACAAAATGCGGGTGCCAAAGTCTCGTATGGCGACGCGGCGCGGCGCGAAAGCCTGTTAGCCGCTGGTATACATCGTGCTGCCGCCTTGGTCATTACTTTTACCGATACGCCGTCTGCCCTGAAAATTCTGCGTTTTGTGCATGAGGCGCATCCTAGCTTACCCGTCATCGTGCGAAGCCGTGACGATGCTGATTTGAATGTACTGCGCGCGGCTGGCGCCACCGAGGTCGTACCCGAGTTACTCGAAGGCAGTTTAATGCTGGCGTCTCATGCCCTCGTTTTGTTGGGTGTTCCCTTACGCAAAGTGGTGCATAAGGTGCAAGCGGCGCGCGACCAACGCTATGAATCATTGCGCGGATTTTTCCATGGGTTGAGTGATATTGGCGAAGATGCGGATGTCATGCAAGTACGTTTGCACACGGTTGTTTTGCCCGAAGCGGTCAAGGCAGTAGGCAAAAAACTAGGTGAATTGCAGCTCGCAGGATTTCAAGTTGAAGTCACCATGATACGGCGCGGTAAAGAGAAATTGGTAGCGACGGAGGAAGTCGTGTTACAGGGGCTGGATGTACTGGTCTTGCGCGGAAATGCGGAAAGCTTGGCGCGTGCAGAGCAGCGGCTGTTAAAATCGTAGCGGCTTGGAAGCAATGTAATTCCATTTCTAAAGCTATCGTGTAGTTGTTGCCATCGCCTTGCCGTGCTACAGCACTGTCTGCGGCTCGTCGCCTAGATACAATTGATTTGGAAATGGAATAAGAATTGGCAGGTTCTAACCTAGCCTAGAGAAGGTAAGTTTTTTGAATAACGATATGCCCGCAGGCGAACTGCGTAGGCAGTAAAGGAAAGAAATTCATGTTAAGTGCTTCAGACTATATTAAAGATCATATTCGCACCGTGCCTAACTGGCCGCAGGAGGGTGTGATGTTTCGCGATATCACTCCTCTTTTGCAAAATCCAAAAACTTTTCGCGTGTTGATTGATCTGTTTGTACACCGTTACATGGACGCAAATTTGGATATGATCGCCGGTCTGGATGCGCGCGGTTTTATTATTGGCTCGGTGGTCGCCTACGAACTCAATCTTGGCTTCGTGCCGATTCGAAAGAAGGGTAAATTGCCTTTTAATACCGTCTCTGAGCAATACGAACTGGAATACGGTAGCGCCACCGTCGAGCTACATACCGACGCCTGCAAAGCAGGTGACCGCGTCGTGCTGATCGATGATCTGATCGCCACTGGCGGCACCATGATGGCAGGACGCAAGCTCTTAAATCGCCTTGGTGCTACTGTGGTCGAAGGCGCGGTGATTGTAGATTTGCCCGAATTGGGCGGCTCTAAGTTAATTGAAGAAAGTGGCTT
>CAYPNW010000103.1:5596-8728 GCA_964411965.1 uncultured Burkholderiaceae bacterium | reverse complement strand
CCGCAAAGCGCGCAGACAATTCCAGTGAACGATCACTTAACGCTGAAAATACAGGGTCATCCGGCGTTTCATTATTTGCCAACACGTGAGAAATATCGTGCCCCAACTCTTCAAGCAAGCTTCTTAGTTCTGCATCCAATCCATCGGTTTCTAACAGTCCGTCATGCAATTGCTTTAGCATGAGCTTTAGATTTTCTTTTTCCACGGTGATTCTCCTTTTGCGCCAACGACGCTGAGCCAAACAAGCGAATTTGCAGCGGCTTCTGTATAGCCTCTTGCACTACGAAGCTCTTGCTTCGAGTATAGTCCTTTACGCCTTAAATACCAGTGCGATCGCTTCTGCGGCGATGCCCTCTTCTCGCCCTAAATATCCTAAACGCTCATTGGTTTTGGCCTTCACATTAACGCGGTCAATCGCGAGTTGGCAATCTTCCGCGATATGCGCCACCATGCTTGTAATGTGCGGTGCCATTTTCGGCTTTTGCGCAATGATCGTTGCGTCAATGTTACCAATACGAAAACCTGCCGCCTTCAAACGCAAAACTGTCTCGCGCAGCAATTTTCTTGAATCCGCCCCTGCAAACTGTGCGTCGGTATCGGGAAAATGCCGTCCGATGTCCCCCAAAGCCGCCGCACCCAAAAGTGCATCGGTAATGGCATGCAACAGCACGTCCGCATCCGAATGTCCAAGAAGCCCCAAGTGGTGCGGTATGTCAACGCCACCTATGATCAACTTGCGACCAGCTACCAAAGCGTGGCAATCATAACCCTGACCTACTCTGAAGTTAGGTAAAGCACTATCCATCTTTTGATTCTCCTCAAATCGTACTTAAATAGCTGGCAATCAGCGCGAAGTCGTCAGGACGCGTGAGTTTGCTATTTCGTTGGTGTCCTTCAACTAACAAAGGCGCAAGCCCAAGCGCCTCGATTGCGCTTGCCTCGTCCGTGACGTTGCTTGCCTCCGAGAGCGCTTTTTTTAACAGCCCATGACGAAACATTTGCGGTGTTTGCGCCAACCATAATCCTTCGCGACTAATCGTTTCTAGCCGACCATCTTGAAACCGTTTAACTGTATCGACCACAGGCAACGCTAACAAACCGCCGACGGCATGCTGCGCAACCGTTTCAATCAACTTCGTGATGAGTGCTGAACCTATCGCGGGCCGCGCAGCATCGTGCACTAACACCCAATCTGTTTCACCTATCTGATGATCTAGGGAGGCCATTTGCAGCAAGCCATTTGTCACGGACTCATGTCGGGTCGCACCACCACAACGCAAAACAGTCACACGCGCCGAAGAAAGCTGTAAATCGTCAATGTATGCATCCTCAGGACTCACTACGATAAACACGTGGGAGATTTGTGGTGTTGCAAGAAAAGCGGAGACCGTATGAGCAATGACAGGCTGACCCGCAATTTCCATGTATTGTTTGGGGCACTGAGCACCCATGCGCGCGCCGACACCCGCAGCGGGTATTAGCGCCATATACCGGGCTTGGCTATTTGTTGTTGGATTGTCGGGCTGCATGGCAAAAATTGCTGTCAAAAATTGCTTCGTAGAGACATCAGCACAACTGTCGCGAGCGGTTGAAGTTTGCTCCGAGAAGCGCACCTGTACGAACGTACAGCGAGCATCGCAGGAGAAAAATTCGACCGCGCAGTAAGTTGTGCTGAAGTCTCATCTATGGGTTCGTTTATAATTGGGTGTCATTTTAACCGCCCTTTCTCCTATGTTCCTTCTGCACTTTGTGTTCTCTGTGCTCACGGATAGACATAGCGAGTATGCACCAAACACCATCCATGTCCTTTGATTTCACTAAAGCCATTCCAAAAACTGGTCATCGGCTTGCGCTGCCCAACTTACACGGTTCCGCTGACGCCTACGCTATTGCGCAAGCGGCGAGCGAACATCAACAGCAAAAGCGTCTATTAACGGTATTTGTAGCGAACCCAAGCGATGGTCAACGTTTGCTTGATGAAATACCTTGGTTTGCACCGCAACTACGCTGCCATTTTTTACCAGATTGGGAGACCTTGCCCTACGATGCCTTTTCACCGCATCAAGACTTGGTTTCCGAACGTTTAGCAACCCTCTATGAAATTAATAGCGGCAATTGCGACGTGTTGATTGTGCCTGCGACGACAGCGCTATTGCGCATGGCACCGCCCTCTTTCTTAGCGGCCTACACTTTTTTCTTCCGCCAAGGCGAAACACTGAATGAAAGTAAGCTCAAGTCACAACTAACTTTGGCTGGATACTCGCATGTGTCTCAAGTCATGTCGCCTGGCGAGTATTCTGTGCGGGGTGGCTTAATCGATTTGTTTCCCATGGGATCAGTGCTGCCCTACCGTATCGATTTGTTTGGTGACAGTATTGAGACCATACGCACCTTTGACGCTGACACCCAACGTTCGCTGTATCCCGTCAAAGACGTACGCTTGCTGCCCGGTCGCGAATTTCCTATGGATGAGGCCGCGCGCACGGCTTTTCGCAGTCGTTGGCGTGAACAATTTGAAGGTGACCCATCAAGATCAAGCATTTACAAAGATATAGGAAGCGGCATCCCCTCGGCGGGGATTGAATATTATTTGCCTTTGTTTTTTGATGCCACAGCCACCCTATTTGATTACTTACCGGAGCAGACGCATTTCGTTTTAATTGGTGATATTGACGAAGCCATTCAGCGTTTCTGGGTTGATACAAAGTCGCGCTATCAGTTTCTTAAATCAAATCGTGAGCGCCCATTACTTGCACCAGAAAGTCTTTTCTTACGTGACGAAGATTTTTTTTCTGCATTGAAAAACGAAGCACGTTGGGTCATCAATAATGGTGGCGCCGCCTCGGAAATTTCTAGCTTTTTGCCCGATGTGGCCGTGAATCGTCGTGCTGACGATCCGCTTACCAACTTGCGCTCTTACCTGCTGCAAAGCAAGCAACGTGTGATGATCTGCGCCGAGAGCTTGGGGCGACGCGAGACCTTGCAGCAATATTTTGCTGAATACCATATCCACATCAATTTGTGCGATGGTTATACGGACTTTATCACCGGAAGCGACAAACTCATGCTGGGCGTCGCACCATTACATGCAGGTTTTGTCTTAAACGATGTGAGTTTCATTACCGAAACCGA
>CAYPNW010000103.1:0-5496 GCA_964411965.1 uncultured Burkholderiaceae bacterium | reverse complement strand
GCGTCACCTGACGATGCGCCTTTGCATTCTTTAGGCTCTGGACAATGGGAGAAAGCCAAGCGCAAAGCGGCGCAGCAAATCCGCGATACGGCCGCCGAACTGCTCAACCTGTATGCGCGCCGGGCACTTCGCCAAGGCCATGCATTTGAGTTTTCCGCCAAAGATTACGAAGCTTTCGCAGAGTCGTTTGGCTTTGAAGAAACGCCCGATCAAGCAGCCGCCATCAACGCGGTGATTGGCGATATGACCTCTGGCAAACCGATGGATAGACTGATTTGCGGTGATGTCGGATTTGGTAAAACTGAAGTCGCCTTGCGTGCTGCTTTTGTCGCGGTCATGGGTGGCAAGCAAGTCGCCATTTTGGCACCAACCACACTGCTTGCGGAGCAACACGCACAAACCTTTGCGGACCGTTTCGCCAATTGGCCCGTGCGCATTGCTGAACTTTCCCGCTTCCGCAGCGGCAAAGAAATTGCGCAGGCAATTAAAGGCATGGGCGACGGCACACTAGACATTGTGATCGGGACGCATAAATTGTTATCAGATGACGTGAAATTTTCACGCCTTGGCTTGGTCATTATTGACGAAGAACACCGGTTTGGCGTGCGCCAAAAAGAAGCACTCAAATCGCTGCGCGCTGAAGTGGACGTGCTGACTTTAACGGCCACGCCCATTCCACGCACTTTGGGCATGGCGCTGGAAGGCTTACGCGACTTTTCGATTATCGCGACTGCGCCACAAAAGCGTTTGGCCATCAAAACTTTTGTCCGCAGCGAAGATAATTCTGTGATTCGTGAAGCTTGCCTGCGCGAATTGAAGCGCGGTGGTCAGGTCTATTTCTTACATAACGAAGTCGAAACCATTGAAAACCGCAAGGCCATGCTCGAAGCATTGCTGCCTGAAGCCCGCATCGCTGTCGGCCACGGACAAATGCATGAACGAGACTTGGAAAAAGTCATGCGCGATTTCGTCGCACAACGACATAATATTTTGCTCTGTACGACGATTATCGAAACAGGCATTGACGTACCAACGGCGAATACCATCATCATGCATAGAGCTGACAAATTTGGCTTGGCGCAGTTGCACCAATTACGCGGGCGGGTTGGCCGCTCTCATCACCAAGCGTACGCCTACTTGTTAGTGCACGATGTGCAAAGTCTCACCAAACAAGCAAACCGCCGGCTCGACGCGATACAACAAATGGAAGAGCTCGGCAGTGGTTTTTATCTTGCCATGCACGATCTAGAAATTCGTGGCGCAGGCGAAGTCTTGGGCGACAACCAGTCTGGCGAAATGCACGAAATCGGCTTTCAAATGTATTCCGATATGCTGAGCGAAGCTGTGCGCGCATTGAAGGCAGGAAAAGAGCCAGATCTGGCAGCGCCCATGTCGACCATGACAGAAATTAATCTCCATATTCCCGCGCTACTGCCTAGTGATTTTTGCGGCGACGTGCACGAACGCCTGTCCATCTACAAACGACTCGCGAATGGAAAAAAAGCGGAAGACATTGACGCTTTACAAGAGGAGTTGATTGACCGCTTCGGCAAGTTACCTGAGCCCGTCAAGTCGCTCTTAGAAACGCATCGTTTGCGCGTCGCCTCAAAGCTTTTGGGCATTATCAAAATCGATGCACATAGTGAAGCGGCAACCTTACAATTTGAGCCGCAACCGCCAATTGACGCAATGCGCATCATCAACCTCATCCAAAAGAATAAACACATCAAACTGAATGGCCAAGACAAATTGCGCATTACCGCTAATATGCCTGACCTCGCGTCAAGGGTGGCGCAAATAAAAACTACCTTAAAAGCTTTACAGTAATTATTTTTTCGATCATCGCTATGCAAAACATCACACTGCAAGGTTTGCGCGCCATCCTGAGCCAAGATCTCAAGCTCATTAAGCACATCGCCGATCTTACACACGCAAAAAAAATTATCCCCTTGAACCAACATGCTGTGCGCCTTGAGCACGTTGAACTGCATGGCGAAGTGCGGCAGCAAATTGAAACCGAATGCTATCAAGCGATGCTAGATATCGCCGTAACACCCGCCGCTCAGACGCTGCAGGATTTCGGCTTGGTAGCCATGGACATGGATTCCACCCTCATCACCATCGAGTGCATAGACGAAATTGCCGACATGCAGGGACTAAGAACTGAAGTTGCAGCCATAACGGAAGCGGCAATGCGCGGCGAAATCGAGTTTCGGGAGAGCTTATACCACCGCGTAGCTTTGTTAAAAGGCTTGCCAGCAAACGCTCTGCAGCGTGTTATTGATCAGCGTTTAGCGCTTTCCCTGGGGGCAGAACAAATGCTCGCGAAGGTGCAGGCGGCGGGTTTAAAAACTTTGTTGGTGTCTGGCGGTTTTACTTTTTTTACCGAGCACATGAAACAGCGACTTGGGCTCGATTTTGCGCATGCTAACCACTTAGAAATCGTGGACGACAAGCTGACGGGAAAAGTCCTTGGTACGATTGTCGATGCTGACGAAAAGCAGCGCACGGTCGAGCGCGTGTGTGCAGAGTTGGGCATCTCAACGAAGCAAGCCATCGTCATGGGCGATGGCGCTAACGATTTAAAGATGATGGCTATCGCGGGCATGTCGGTGGCATTTCGAGCGAAACCGGTGGTTCGTGCGAAAGCCGACGTAGCGCTCAATTTCGTTGGGCTCGATGGTGTATTACACTTGCTGTAGATAAATCAGAATTCCGCTTCAATTCATCAAGAAATAGACGATTAATAAAGCATACTGCCATTTTTTCTTACTTTTATTCCTATATTTGCGCTTATAAATATTGGCATCATCAATAAATACGTGTGGCAGTATAACTAAATTCACACTTTTTCCACTAGGCCAAACATGAACCAAACACTCGTTTTTGAACCAGCGTTTCAGCAACAGAAAAATTTGGTCAAAACACTCTACGTCCTGCATGCCCTCAGCTTTTTGTTTTCGCTCGGGGCGTTTTCCTGGATTCCTGTGATCATTAATTTCGTCAAACGTAGCGAAGTAAGTGAAACTTTCCTCTACAGTCATCACAGTTGGCAAATCCGTTCTTTCTTTTGGTACTTGGTGTGGATGGTGCTGGGATTTTTTTTCTTCATATCGATCATCGGTTTCTTCGTCGCTTTCATTATTTGGGGTGCCGCGTGGCTATGGAAAGCCTATCGCCTTATCAAAGGTTTCGCCGACCTAAATGCAAACAAACCGATGCCGCTTTAAGACTGCAGCACGCGCTCTGTTATCAATAAAAAATCTATGGGAGACAGCATGTTTGAAGAATTTATGGGCACTATGCCAGTGAGCCAAAGGCAGCAATTTGATGTAGCCGCGCTGGGCGAATATTTGCGTCAAAATGTCGCAGAATTCGAGGCGAAATCTGCGCAAAGCATCAGTGTTGAGCAATTCAAAGGCGGCCAATCAAACCCCACGTTCAAGATCACGGCGGGGTCACAGCGCTTTGTCATGCGCGCAAAACCCGGCCCCATCGCCAAATTATTACCTTCAGCACATGCGATTGAACGGGAATTTAAAGTCATGCACGCGCTGCAGCAAGCGGGCTTCCCCGCAGCCAAACAATACGCGTTATGTACTGACGAATCGGTCATCGGACGCGCCTTTTACATCATGGAATTTGTTGATGGTCGGGTATTGTGGGATCAATCGCTCCCCGGCATGACACCACAACAACGGGCTGAGATTTACGATGAAATGAATCGCGTTTTAGCGCAATTACACACCATCGATTTCGCTGCCATTGGCTTGGGCGATTACGGCAAGCCTGGCAATTACTTTGCGCGGCAAATTGATCGCTGGACTAAACAGTACCGCGCTTCAGAAACGGAAAAGATCGATGCCATGGATAATCTGATCGCATGGTTACCCGCCAATATTCCCGCTGGTGAAGACACCAGCATCGTGCATGGCGACTATCGCATGGACAATATGATGTTCCACCCGACTGAGCCGCGCGTGTTGGCGCTATTAGATTGGGAACTCTCGACACTTGGCCACCCGCTGGCGGATTTCTCCTACCACTGCATGACTTGGCACGTGGCACCGGGGCAATTTCGCGGTATTGCTGGGCTTGATCACCAAGCACTAGGCATACCAAGTGAAAAAGACTACATCGCCAAATACTGCGAGCGCAGCGGCAGGACGATACGCGACGAAGACTTTGATTTTTACCTCGCCTATAACTTATTCCGCATGGCGGGCATCCTACAAGGCATTATGAAACGCTATGTTGACGGCACCGCTTCTAGCGCCCAAGCGAAAAAATCTGGCGAAGCGGCGCGCCCCATGGCGGAGCTAGGTTGGCAGTATGCCAGCGGTAAGCGAAGCTAAATCACAAGTGCTTTTCTTCGCACGGCCTTACTCTTTCATGCATAATGAATTGTGAACGAAGGAGGCGCTGATTTGGTCTAGCGAACGGCATCGATTCAACATTTGGTCGCACAGTAAGTTAATCAGAGCTTCCCTAACGCATACATTTTTCCAGCCACTCTCTAGGAGAACGATAGTGATCGACGCATATTCATGGCCCACTCCCAATGGTCACAAAATTCACATCATGCTTGAGGAATGCGGCTTGGCTTATCGAGCAATCCCCATCGATATTGGCGCTGGTGATCAATTCAAACCAGAGTTTTTAGCCATTTCGCCGAACAATAAAATTCCTGCGATTGTGGACGCTGATGGCCCAGACGGTAAGCCCATCGCCTTATTTGAATCGGGTGCGATTCTGATTTATCTCGCAGGTAAAACGGGACAATTTCTCGGCAATACTGATCGCGAAAAATTCGAAACTCTGCAATGGCTTATGTTTCAAATGGGTGGTTTCGGCCCCATGTTGGGGCAGGCACACCACTTCCGTATTTATGCGCCGACAAAAATTCAATACGCGTATGACCGCTATACCAACGAAGCGAATCGCTTGTATGGGGTGATCAATCAAAGGCTAGAACACTCACGCTTCTTAGCAGGTGACAATTACACCATTGCCGACATCGCTACTTTTCCATGGGCACGTTCGTCCGCCAATCAAGGTATCGATTGGACCGAGTTTCCCCATGCCAAACGTTGGTTCGATGAAGTCGATGCAAGGCCTGCGGTGCAGCGCGGCGTCAAAGTCTTGGCGAATTTGCGCAAGCCATTAGTCGACGACAAAGCGACAGAAGTTCTGTTTGGCAAAACGCAATATTCGAAAAAACCTGCGCAAAAATAAGCACATGCGCCGTCAACTTAATAAAAAGCAGCAAAAACTCGCCACTGATGGACAGCGCTTAATCAATCTTTCTTTAGCGGTGGCGCAATCTGCCAGCCGCCTAGAAGATTTGCGTTGGCAGGCGCAATTGGACGCGCTCGTCGAGAAAAATCTAGAGCACCAATATCAACCATTGTTTGATATCGTTGCCGAACAGATTTTTCACGCACACCCAAGCGCGTACGAAGTTTTAATGGAAACCGTTGAATCGATGGCGAGTTC
>CAYPNW010000102.1:4575-8745 GCA_964411965.1 uncultured Burkholderiaceae bacterium | reverse complement strand
GCGGCGAGTTGTTCAGGATTGAGGTTGTGGAGTAAATTTTGCATGTCCCGATTATACGGGAGCGCCACTCACATAGAACATGTGCATCAATCAATGCCCCAAACAAATAAGACGTGAATGATCCTAGTGCGCGGCTTCAGGTTTGCTTTCTTTCTTTTGTGGCGGTCCCAACAGCTCAATCACTTCCACCATTTTCGCCTCGATTGCCGCACCAACATTACTTTCCAGCAGAGGCAGAGCATCTTCCTTATCGACTAATAAGCGTCCGATGCCGTAGGCGCGGTTACGGCCATGCGCCTTGCCAAGGAAAAGCGCCATATCGGCGATCTGCAAGGTCTTTTCCCAATCGCAGACTTCCTCAGATATACCTGAGAATGGCAGCGATATAAAACCAGCCGTCACAGTAACCGGCACGTCTAATTCTCCAATATGGAAACGGCTTTCCCCTATCGCCCGCAACACGCGCTCAACCAAACGGGTGATTTGTGCCGTATTGGCTTTCGGTGAAAAAATTAAAAACTCTTCCCCACCCCAACGCAATACCATATCCGTATCTCGCACGGAACTCTTCAAACGGCGCGCCACCTCAGTGAGAACCACATCGCCCACAGCATGACCGTAGGTATCATTGATATGCTTAAACTCATCAATATCCATCAAAATCATGCAATCGGGATTATCTACACCTTCTTGCCGCCTATCCGCTTCAGCGACGACAACCCGGTTGCGCATCATGTCGACAAAAGAGCGGCGATTATACAAACCCGTCAAGGGGTCGCGTACGGCAAAAAACTCAAGCTTCGTGTTGACTTCTTTAAGTTCTAAATTCGCTTTATTCGCCTTGCGATACAGCATGAAAATCACCGCACCACCCAAGACTGCCAGCAAAACGCCCAACATCGCCACAATTTGTTGCAAGCGCCGATTATGCAGTTCAGAGTCTTTTAAATCGTTTTCTTTGGCCAGCAATTCAATTTGTTTTTGCCTTTGCTCGGCGTTGAATTGCTCCTGGAGCGAAGAAACAGCTTTGCTTCGTTCCGTCGTAAATAGTTCATCACTAATGGCTTGTTGCGCTCGCACTGTTGCTAACGCTTCTTTAAACATGCCGGCGTTTTCGTACATGCTTGCCAGTTCGCCCGTAATCGCTTCAACATCCGCTTTCGAACCCGTCTTTTTGTAATAGTCGATGACTTCTTTGACGTAGGGCACAGCTTGGCTGATTTTTCCTTGGCCACCGAGTGCAAAGCCAAGATTTGCCTTGCCCACATAAACTGAATCGTAGTCACTAATTGGTTCTGCTTTTTCTAGTGCGCGGCGCGCAAAGATTTCTGCTTTCCCATATTCACGCATTAACAGGTAATGATCTGAAAGATTCACTAAAGCTGTTGCTTCTGCTGATGGAATTTTCGCTTCAATAGCGACGCTAAGCAATTTTTCGAACGCGAGGCGCGCGTCAGAGTATTTTCCCAATTGTGCGTATGCCACTCCTTGATTAGTCAACAAAGTTGTCAAGATTTTTGGTGTAACTAGATTTGGTGCTAAGGCCAGCGCATTTTTTGTCGTATCGAGCGCTTTCTGGGGGTCTTTCATGCTCAAATACAAGGCTGAAATCGCACCGAGTCGGTTCATTTTCGCAATTTCTTTCCTGCGGGGCTGAAATTCTGCTTGGCGCAAGGCCTCTAGCTGATAATCTAATGCCAACTCAAACTTCCCTGTTGTGTAGTGAACACCACCTAACGCGGCATTCAAACGCATTTTTACCTCTGGATTACTGCTCACTTTGTAACGGATTTCAAGTTCACTGAGCAGCTTCAACGCGACCGCTGTCTTGCCTTCAACTAGTATTCGTTGCGCATCGGCTATTTTCGCCAGTGCGATTGCCGCCTCGTTCTGCGTCGTTTCTGCAAATTTCAAATAATCGACCAAAGTCGCGTCAGCCGACTTGATCTGCCCCGCATCAACGTACAGACTGATCAGCACTTTGAATGTTTCGAGGCGCAGTGCCTCGCTTGCTTGCGGCGAAAGATTTTGGCGGAATGCCTCGATTTGCTTTAGACCATGCGTGTTGTCTTTGTCAGCAAGAAGTTGTATCTCATCTAGTTTCGCGAATTCGGCTTGATTGTCAGCAAGGGCGGACGCTTGCAGCGCCCCGAGGCAAAAGCCTAGAAACCAAAGAAATACAAGCCTCATTCTCTGTCGATTGGTCAAAGTGGCCATAGGCATTCTCTTTTTTATTTTGTGGTACTTGAATCCTAACATTTTATGTTTTTAAAATCGGTATTTTTTGCTGCCAATTACGTACACAAGCGAGAGAAATAAATCAAAACTATGGAAAACTATGAAAACACTTTTGTCACTGTTCTTCGCGATGCCAATTCACTGACATTTAGAAAAATCAACAGACACTATATTTTCTTATGAGATCCGCTTCATGGTCTCCGCATTTTTTCATCCTAAATAGCCATTTGTGCGCGGTACAAGCCCTTGCTACTTTATAATCAAAGATTGTGCATCTAAACAACAAAAAATTATGGAATTAGCAAAATCATTTGACCCCGCCGAGATCGAAGCCTTTTGGCGCACGGAGTGGGAAAAACGCGGCTACTTTGCCGCCAGCATGGACGACAACAAGCCCTCGTTTTCCATCCAACTACCGCCACCCAACGTGACGGGCACGCTGCATATGGGGCATGCGTTTAACCAAACCATTATGGATGGCTTAACGCGTTATTACCGTATGCGCGGTTTCAATACGGCGTGGATTCCCGGTACGGATCACGCGGGTATCGCCACACAAATCGTGGTGGAGCGCCAACTCGATGCGCAAAAAATTTCGCGCCACGATCTCGGGCGCGCCAAGTTTTTAGAAAAAGTCTGGGAATGGAAAGAACATTCCGGCTCAACCATTACGGGACAAATGCGCCGCATGGGCGCCTCAGCCGATTGGCAGCGCGAATATTTCACCATGGACGCGGAACGTTCCAAAGCAGTCACAGAAGTGTTTGTGCGCTTGGTCGAACAGGGTTTGATTTATCGTGGCAAGCGCTTGGTGAATTGGGACCCTGTCTTAGGCACGGCTGTCTCCGATTTGGAAGTTGCGTCTGAAGAAGAAGACGGCTTCATGTGGCAATTGCGCTACCCATTTGCCGATGGCAGCGGCCACATTACGGTTGCCACGACCCGACCTGAAACCATGTTGGGCGACGTGGCAGTGGCGGTCGACCCGACCGATGAGCGCTATCAGCATTTGGTTGGCAAGATGTTGCGGCTACCGCTGGTGAACCGTGAAATCCCTATCATTGCCGACAGCTATGTCGACAAAGAATTCGGCACGGGCTGCGTGAAGATCACGCCTGCGCATGATTTCAACGATTACGCCATGGGGCAGCGGCACCAATTGGAGATGATCAGCGTTTTGACGTTGGACGCAAAAATCAACGAGAACGCACCTGCCGCGTATCAGGGCATGGATCGTTTCGTTGCGCGTAAACAAATCATTGCTGATCTGGATGCGCTCGGTTTATTGGAATCCGTCAAGCCGCACAAGCTTATGGTGCCGCGCGGAGACCGCACTAATGTGGTGATTGAGCCTATGCTCACCGACCAGTGGTTCATGGCAATGAGTAAGCCAGCACCTAAGGGCACACACTTTCCGGGCAAATCGATTGCCGAAGTGGCGCTGGAAAAAGTCGCGAACGGTGAAATCAAATTCGTGCCAGAAAATTGGAATACTACCTACAACCAATGGCTGAATAACATACAAGATTGGTGCATCTCTCGTCAGTTGTGGTGGGGGCATCAGATTCCCGCGTGGTTTGGCGAGAATGGTGAAGTCTTCGTTGGCCGGGATGCGGACGAGGCAGCAGCGAAAGCAAAAGCTGCCGGTTACACAGGCCCACTCAAGCGCGATGAAGACGTTTTGGATACGTGGTTCTCCTCAGCCTTGGTGCCGTTTTCCACCATGGGTTGGCCGGCAGAAACGCGTGATATGCAGCATTTCATGCCCTCCTCCGTCTTGGTAACAGGTTTCGACATCATCTTTTTCTGGGTCGCCCGTATGGTCATGATGACGGCGCACTTCACAGGAAAA
Organism: uncultured Burkholderiaceae bacterium; assembly: GCA_964411965.1. Classification (GTDB taxonomy): domain Bacteria; phylum Pseudomonadota; class Gammaproteobacteria; order Burkholderiales; family Burkholderiaceae_D; genus Undibacterium. Next base: position 4,655 of record CAYPNW010000102.1, on the reverse strand, counting down.
GTCCCGTTCCATACCGTGTATGTACACGGCTTGGTGCGAGATTCTAGCGGCCAAAAAATGTCGAAGTCCAAAGGCAATAC
>CAYPNW010000102.1:0-4475 GCA_964411965.1 uncultured Burkholderiaceae bacterium | reverse complement strand
GACAAATGGATTATCTCCACCTTGCAGCGCACCGAGGCCGAATTAGAAAAAGGTTTTGCTGACTACCGCTTCGACAATATCGCGTCCAGTATTTATAAATTTGTTTGGGATGAGTATTGCGACTGGTATTTGGAAGTCGCCAAAGTGCAGATGCAGCAAGGCAGTGAAGCGCAGCAACGCGCGACCCGGCGTACTTTATTGCGCGTGTTAGAAGTCACCTTGCGTATGGCGCATCCCGTGATTCCGTTTGTGACGGAAGCGCTGTGGCAAACAGTTGCACCGCTTGCGGGCAAGACCTTGAATCCGGCGGGCGACTCCATCATGATTCAAGCCTACCCCATCGCCAACCCAGCGAATATTGATCCCGCTGCTGAAGACTGGATGCAGGGATTGAAAGCCACCACGGACGCCTGCCGCAACCTGCGCGGCGAAATGCAACTCTCGCCTGCCGTGCGCGTACCATTGCTGCTGCAAGCGGCCAATGCACAGGACAAAGCCCGCATGGAATCGTATGCGCCCTACCTTGCTGCCTTGGCCAAGCTCTCTGAAGTGCAAGTTGTAGACGCCTTACCTGATTCACCCGCACCAGTCGCGATCGTGGGCGAAACCAAACTCATGCTGCAAGTGGCCATTGACGTGAAGGCTGAGCGCGAACGTTTGAGCAAAGAAATTACTCGTTTAGAAACGGAAATTAACAAAGCGCAAGCCAAGCTAGGCAACGAAAGCTTCGTTGCTCGTGCCCCTGCGCAAGTGGTCGCGCAAGAAAAAGAGCGTATGGAAAATTTCAGTGCAAGCCTCGCCAAACTGCGCGAGCAATTTGCGAAATTGCCTAGTGCTTAAAACCGTCCCGTTAGCAGACAAGGCAAACAAAAACACATAATTCCATTTCTAAATCAATCGTGTCGTTGTTGCCTTCGCCTTGTCGTGCTACAGCACTGTCTGCGGCTCGTCGCCTAGACACAATTGCTTTGGAAATGGAATAACCCAAAAAACATTGGAGGAGACAAAATGAAAAATATAAAAACCATCAGCATCGCACTGGCTTTCTTGACTAGTTTGATCATTGCACCGCTAAGCCACGCAGAGGATAGCCCCGTTGGCACTTGGAAAAATATCGATGATAAAACGGGCAAACCGCGCGGCATTATTGTCATCACAGAAGTTAACGGCGAATTCATCGGCAAGATCGAAAAAATCTTCCCCGAGCCGAACGAAGAGCAAAACCCCAAGTGTGTGAAATGCGAGGGAGCAAATAAAGACAAACCCGTCATTGGCATGACCATTTTGTATAGCCTAAGAAAAGAGGGCGATGAATACACGGGAGGGAAAATTCTTGATCCCGACAACGGCGTGGTCTATAGCTGCAAATTAACCGTAATCGACCAAAATAAAAAACTCAAAGTGCGCGGCTTCATTGGCGTGCCGTTTCTTGGTCGCAGCCAGGTTTGGTTGAGGGAAAAATAGGAAGCTTAAGTATGGAAAATACTAACGAAGCCAATGCGAAAGTACTCTTCCGCGTTCCGGAACCTGATGGCAGCGCTCAAGTTGAAACTCTTTGGGCTGTGTCACTTGGAGACGATAAATATCTCTTGGAAAATTCACCATTTTTTGCGTATTCAGTTTCATGGCAAGATATTGTCTATGCCCCCTATGCCAATGCTGAGGGGCATCCTACTTTTTCTAAAATTATTTCGAAGTCGGGGAATCGAACAATACGTGTCATCCTCGATCCTCCTCTTGAGAATGGCAATTCGTCAGAAAAAATTGCTGAAACGTTAGTTCAAATGAAATGCTCATACGAAGGCACCAATGGATCTTATTTGTCCGTGAATATCCCGCCTGAAGCAAATTTAGACCAGATTAGACAATTCCTCATTGAAAAAGAAATTCAATTCGAGCATGCCGACCCTAAGTACGACGATCTATTTCAAGAAACGATCTAAGCTTAAAATTTCTTTTTTCTTTTCTTCTTAAAAGTTTCAAACAACACCCATAGGTGCAGAGAATCTACACATTACTTTCGTGATATCGATATCAAGTAAGGAAAAGTACGATAAACACACATTAATTTTTTTTCTCGCGTTCCACCACTATTTGCGAAGAAACAAGCGTTTAACTGCCGCCACCACTGCTCGCCGAAACTTAACTTCCAATGCCATGAAGCGCGCAAGCCATGCAGGCACATCAGCTTTGCCATGCAACTGTGCGGCGAAATTATCGTCTGTAGGAGTTTGTCGAAATACTGCGCGGAATAAAAATACGGCGATGTTTACTTCAATCAAAACCAAAACAGCCATACCAACGTAAAGAAGCCAACTGATTGAATCAAGCACGCGATGATGTTCGGCTGGGATGATATAAGTGCATAACCAAATGGCGGAGCAACTCAGCGCTAAGGCACGAATCACGGCTCGCTTACCTTGTTTGCGGTAGCACAGAAAATAAAGAATCGGGACCAATATAGCCAAGTCACCGAGTAATGCTGCCTCTAACAAATGCGGGTGACTCCAGCTATCGCTGCGTGCGATAACGCTGTCGCCAAATAGGATGGCGATAGCAGGCAAATAAAACCAATGTTGGGTGAATTTTTTCGACAGATTTTGTGTACTAAACATTTGTGCTCCTTGCTATAAATGAATACGATCACTTCGAGTCAAAATTGATTTTCCTACGCGCTCTAAACACACTTTCATCAGCATAAAACGGCGTATCTTGCTCCGGCCACCAACCCGGCACACCCGCCACAGGCAAAGGTGTGAAATCGCTGGTACTCAAACTACGCTTACTGAGCCTTTGTGCAATGTGTTGATCTAACCATAGCCGTTTGGTGTCGTCGTTGAACGCAAAAAAATCGGCCTCGGTAAATACGACCATGGCGTGCGCCGTAATTGATTTGTAGGGCTGCACCAATTTTTCCATTAGAGCGTGGCCGAAGCACCAGACTTCGGCTTGCGTGCCAAATAGGGCACGTTGCTGCAGGAAAGCGGCTTGCCATTGGTGATGTTGTAATTGTTCAACCAGCCGCCGCCCTTCTTCGGTGTTTTGCGCAACTAAAAAGGCAGCATTCTCGTCGAAGATTGTCGCAGCGTCGCGTGCTTTTCCACGGGTTTGTTTAATGCCGTTATCCGCAATTTGCGCCGCCTGCAACGCGTTGAGCTCGCGTTTAATGGCAGGAAAACTCAGCCAAACAAGCGCATTAAAAAAATCGTGCAAGTTTTCCCGCGTGGGGACTTGGCCTGTTGCCGCGATGTGGCTTTCGTACGCGGTCTGTGCTGGCAACTCTGATTGTGGAACAAATTGCAAAGGCAAGTTGCGTTGATTGGTCAACGACGCCTCTTGCGCCAATTGGTTAATCTGCGCGCGCCAATCGGGCTGCGCCAGCACCATTTTTGCAGCAGGTAAGATTGATCGCAACCACGGGCGTGACCAATCAATGATGTGCAGAAAATTCTCGGACACGAGTTCTACGCCGCTTGCATTTTCCAAGCTAAATTTTCACCTGCATTCAGGGGCACGATGGTAGACCCGTCAAATGCAAGTTCCGTGGGCAAAGTCCACGTCTCACGGCTTAAAACGATTTTGCCTTGATTGCGCGCTAGACCGTAAAAATCGGCACCAAAGAAACTCGCAAACCCCTCCAAACGATCAAGCGCATTGGCTTGATCAAATGCTTGTGCATACAGTTCCATTGCGTGCAGCGCCGTGTAGCACCCGGCGCAGCCGCAGGCTTGCTCCTTGGCGCCTTTCGCGTGGGGCGCCGAATCTGTGCCGAGAAAGAATCGTGGGTTGCCCGATGTTGCGGCTTTCATCAAGGCTTGACGATGTGTCTCGCGTTTCAGCACGGGTAGGCAATAGTAATGCGGCCGTATGCCGCCTTTAAAAATTTCGTTGCGGTTGTACAGCAAATGATGCGCGGTGATGGTTGCTGCTATCGGCCCTGTCGCTTCCGAAACATAGGCTGCTGCATCGCTGGTCGTGATGTGTTCGAATACGACTTTGAGTTCTGGCATGTCTTTGCGTAAGGGTTGCAAGACGCGTTCGATAAACACAGCCTCGCGATCAAATAAATCAATTTCGGCATCCGTCACTTCGCCATGCACCAGAAAAGGCATGCCCACTTCCTGCATGACTTCCAAAGTCGCGCGGCAGTGTTTTAGGTCCGTCACGCCGGCATCAGAATTTGTGGTCGCACCTGCTGGGTAGAGTTTCACAGCATGCACAAAACCACTCTCCCTCGCACGCCGAATTTCGTCGGGTGGCGTGTTATCCGTTAAATACAAGGTCATCAGCGGCTCAAACGCCATACCCGCTGGCAGCGCCGCCAAAATGCGTGCGCGATACGCTGCCGCTTGCGCAGTGGTGGTGACGGGCGGTTTCAGATTGGGCATCACGATCGCACGGGCAAATTGCGCAGCGGTATGCGGCAAGACACTGGCAAGCGCAGCGCCGTCGCGCAAATGCAAATGCCAATCGTC
>CAYPNW010000101.1:0-8825 GCA_964411965.1 uncultured Burkholderiaceae bacterium | reverse complement strand
CACTCGGATCGGCGCACCCATCATTACTCACACAACTTTTAACAGGAGCTTCAAATGACAATCAAAATTGGTGAAAAACTACCTGCTGGTCATCTCGCAGAATTCGTCGAAGTAGAATCCGCAGGTTGCTCACTCGGACCTAACACTTTCAAAGTGGAAGAAATCACGAAAGGCAAAACCATCGCAATCTTCGGTTTGCCCGGCGCATACACGCCGACCTGTTCCGCTAAACACGTACCTGGCTATGTCGCTCATGCTGCCGCATTAAAGGCAAAAGGCGTAGACGAAATTTGGTGCATCTCAGTGAATGATGCGTTCGTCATGGGCGCTTGGGGACGTGATCAAAAATCAACTGGCGTCGTGCGGATGATGGCCGATGGCAATGCGGATTACAGCAAAGCGTTGGGCTTGGATGCTGATTTCAGCAAATTTGGCATGGGCACACGTTCGCAGCGCTATTCCATGTTGGTCGTCGATGGCACGGTCAAGCAATTGAATATCGAAGAAGGTGGTAAGTTTGAAGTCTCGAATGCCGAAACCATGCTATCGCAATTGGCATAACTTCGCCTAACTTCGCCTAAGTTGAAATATGCAGTAAGCGTATCTCTGATGCAAAAAAGCCGGTCATATGATCGGCTTTTTTTATGACGCGCGTTGCAGAATAGTGGACATCACCTGGAAGCCCATACGCGCATAAAATCGCATGGCGTCTTGATTGAAGTTTAAAACCTCCAAGCGGACTTCGTGTGCATCCTGCTGCTGCCCCCATTGAATTGCTGCATTCATCAAGTCCCGTCCAATCCCTTGTTTGCGCTTGGCTTGTGTGACAACAATGGTGCCAATGCGGCAGATGCGTTTTACTTTCAAAAACGGAACAGCAGTGTTTTCACTCCAACTAACCGAAGCAAATCCAAGCACGGCGTGGTCGTTTTCCGCGACAAAAATAGTGGACTGCGCCCCTTGTAGAAGCGCCAACCAAAATGCTTCCTCGCGCACGTGATCGGTCTGCGCGACAAAAATCTCAGGCACGTGTTCATGATGCTGTCGATTGATTTCTTCGCTCAGCAGACAAATACCGGGGAGATCAGCATTCTCAGCTTGGCGTACGTAGATTTTTTTAACATCTGACATGGTTTCCATGTTTTCTTTCTTCGCTAACTTTGCTGTAACTATATAATCGTTACATGCTAAAACAAAGAACCATCTCGCAACAAGTAAAGACCATTGGCGTTGGTGTCCATTCAGGTACCAAAGTTGATCTCATTTTACGTCCCGCGCCGATTGATGCTGGCATCACTTTCACAAGGATTGACTTAGTTCCACCAGTACAATTTCCTGCAGGTGCGCTGCATGTGGGCGATACACGCATGGCATCGACCTTAACGAATGGGGCGGCACGTGTCTCGACGGTGGAGCATTTACTTTCTGCCTGTTCGGGTTTGGGCATCGATAATTTGTATATTGATGTCAGCGCCGAAGAAATTCCTATCATGGATGGCTCCGCCTCTTCTTTCGTGTACCTGCTTCAACAAGCGGGCTTACAAGAGCAGGCCGCACCGAAAAAATTTATTCGTGTTCTAAAGCCAGTGGAAATTCGAGAAGGGTCAGGCGCCACTGAAAAGTGGGCGCGGCTGGATCCCTTCGAAGGCTTTAAGCTCAACTTCTTTATTGAGTTTAATCACCCAGCCGTAGACGGCACTACACAAACTGCTGAAGTTGATTTCGCCAAAATTTCATACGTGCGAGATGTCGCACGCGCACGCACTTTCGGTTTTATGCAGGACGTAGAAATGTTGCGTGGTATCGGGCTTGCACGTGGAGGCTCCATGGAGAATGCAATCGTGATGGATGAATATCGAATTTTAAACACCGATGGATTGCGTTTTGATGACGAGTTCGTGCGCCATAAAATACTCGATGCGATTGGCGATTTGTATTTGGCGGGTCATGCGTTTGTAGCTAGCTACACCGCGCATAAATCTGGCCATGGTTTGAATAATCAGCTTTTGCGCGCTTTACTCGCGCAGCCTGACGCCTTTGAAATCATCAGCTTTGATGAAAATAACCCACCGCCATTCTGTTACGCTGACCAAATCCAACGTGAGTGGCATCTGCTGTAGGTTTTGATCTTTTTTTCATGCGCCGTCGTGCCTACTCCCTAGGCGCATGCCGACGCACCAAGCGTTCAAGCGCAGCCAACAAATGTTCGTTTTGTTTGGACTTTTCCAAAGTATTTTCTAAGTTTTTAAACGCTAGCACCGCTTGCTTGCTCAAGTTTAATTGCTTATTTGGCACAATTCTTGTCGTACTTGGCTTAACTTGTACTTTGATACGGATTGCGTTAATCTGCCAACCCCGCTGTTGTAAATGAGCTTGCAATTTAGGTAATTGTTGTTTGAGCTTGCTTGCAAGTGCGGCGTTCGGTGTTGATAGCGTTAATTGTTCTTCGTTGAGTTGCAAAATTTCGCAGCAATTAAACATGCTGGGAAGAACCGCTTCACACTCTTTTTGTAATGAGGCATTGCGCCGTATCGTTGGTAAAAGCGGCGCAATTTTGTCATTCGTTTGTAAGTACGTGGCTATGCCGCTAGCGGTAGGCAATTTTTTGCCGCGTTTGATATTGAATGGATTGAACGGCGCGTGATTGGTTAAGGGTTTTCGCATACGTAAAACCTTAGCATAGTTCACCGATTTGAATGCTCGCGCCGACATCCGTAGATATAAATCGAACAATTATAGGAGACAACGATGCAGATCATTGTCATGCGTTCGCGTTTTACTCAGGCGAAGTCAATTACTTTGACGGCCAATCATCTGATATTTGCGTTGATTGGGTTTTTCCTCGTCACGATACTCTTCTCCGCCTTAATGGCCGCGATGACTTTACGATTAGCCTCCGCAGACGTACCTCTTTTCAAAGCGCTTGCTCCCGCGCAGGCCGTTAGTTCCGTAGGCGATACACCGCAAGCAAAAGACAAATACATGAAGGAAAATTTAGCCGCCTTAGCAGTCAAAGTCGGCGAAATGCAAGCGCAATTGATTCGGCTAGATGCCCTAGGTGAGCGGGTGCAAGGCTTGGCGGGCGTAAAACCAGAAGAATTTAATTTTAAAGAATTGCCGGGTCGGGGCGGCGCTGAATCTAGTTCACTTTTACCAGCGAAGTCTTTGAACCTCGATGAGTTTCAAGCAACCTTAGATTTGCTCTCAAAAGAGGTGGACTTTCGCTCAGACTATTTGAACGTCGTTGAATCCAAGTTAATCGGATTTAAGCTTCAGGCGAAAATGCTTCCTACGGTGCAACCAGTCAATGTTAGCTACAACGCTTCAGGATTTGGTTGGCGGCTCGATCCGTTTAACGGGACAAGTGCGTTTCACGAAGGAATTGATTTTTCTGCGCCGACGGGAACACCCATCGTGGCGGCCGCGGGTGGTGTAATCGTTTCGGCCGAATACCACCCGCAGTTTGGCAATATGTTGGAAATTGATCATGGTGGCGAAATTCAAACTCGCTACGCCCACACCTCGAAAATCTACGTCAAAGTCGGCGATATCGTGAAGCGCGGTCAACACATTGCAGATATTGGCTCGACTGGAAGGTCAACAGGGGCGCATCTCCACTTTGAAGTGCGCGTAAAGGATGTGCCACAAAACCCCCATAAGTTTCTCAACGCAGGCGCAACGGCAGGGCAAAATGCTTTGCTTGGCTTAGCAAAATAAAAATAATTTTTCGCCAGTTCAGCCCGTTTCCGTACGTAATTCTCGGAAAGAGATCATTTTTTTCAGGCAACGCGCCTTGTTTGCGCCGTATTGCGTTAACCCTAAAAACTAAAGCGGTTGATATTTTAAGTTTCGCCACCACTTCTTGTTCCAAACAATCGACTTCAACGGTGTTATCAGCAAGGGCGGGAACGGGTTTGCGTGGTAAAATTGTCAGTTCGTCGTTAGTTAGTTGTCATCGTCATTGAGCTGAAAACGCGTTATTGCGTAATTCACTAAATGGTATTTACCAATTCAATTATTCATTCAAAGCATGTCATTCCTGACCAAAATTTTCGGTAGTCGTAATCAACGTCTATTGAAGCAATACCAAACAGCGGTGCGTCAAATTAATGCACTTGAACCCACGTTGGAAGCCCTGTCGGACGAACAGCTCAAGGCAAAAACAACGGAGTTTAAAACGCGCCTAGGGAATGGCGAAACCTTGGATCAATTATTGCCAGAAGCCTTCGCAGTCTGCCGAGAGGCAAGTAAGCGCGTGCTGAAAATGCGCCATTTCGATGTGCAGATGATAGGCGGCATGGTTTTGCATTACGGAAAAATCGCCGAAATGGGTACAGGTGAAGGTAAAACCCTGATGGCGACCTTACCGATTTACTTGAATGCCTTGTCTGGCAAAGGCGTGCACGTCGTCACCGTGAACGACTATTTGGCACAGCGCGATGCCGAATGGATGGGCACCTTATACGGTTGGCTTGGCTTGAGTACCGGCATTAACTTGTCGCAAATGGCGCACGATGTGAAGCAAAGTGCGTATGCGGCAGATATCACTTACGGCACAAATAATGAATATGGTTTTGACTACTTGCGCGACAACATGGTGTTTGAAGCCAAAGATCGCGTACAACGTGGTTTGAACTTTGCAGTCGTCGATGAGGTGGATTCGATCTTGATCGACGAAGCGCGCACACCGCTGATCATTTCTGGTCAAGCAGAAAATCATACCGAGCTGTATTACAAAATTAACGAAGTACCTAAACTCCTAACCTTACAAGTCGGCGAAGAAACGCCAGACGGTAAGGGCAAGATTGAAGTGCCCGGCGATTACACCAAAGATGAAAAGTCGCACCAAGTTTTGCTAACCGAAGCAGGGCACGACAAAGCAGAAGAAATTCTTACGCAAATGGGCTTGCTGCCAGAAGGCGCTTCGTTGTATGACGCGGCGAATATCTCTCTCATCCACCATTTGTATGCCGCACTGCGCGCTCATGCCCTGTACCACAAAGACCAGCATTACGTGGTTTTAGATGGCGAAATCGTGATCGTTGACGAATTCACTGGCCGCATGATGACAGGTCGACGCTGGTCAGATGGTTTGCACCAAGCGGTGGAAGCGAAAGAAGGCGTCAAGATTCAAAACGAAAATCAAACCTTGGCGTCGATTACGTTTCAAAATTATTTCCGCATGTACAACCGCTTGTCGGGTATGACGGGTACAGCAGATACAGAAGCCTACGAATTCCAAGAGATTTACGGTTTAGAAACAGTCGTTATTCCGCCGAACCGTCCTTCTGCGCGCAAAGATCGCCAAGATCAAGTGTATAAATCAGCAGAAGAAAAATATGGCGCGATGCTCATCGACATCAAAGATTGTTACGAGCGTGGTCAGCCAGTGTTGGTAGGAACGACTTCGATTGAAAATTCAGAACTTTTGTCAGGGATTTTGACCAAGGCAAAACTGCCGCACAATGTGTTGAACGCCAAGCAGCATGCGCGTGAAGCGGAAATTATCGCGCAAGCCGGGCGTCCGAAAGGTATCACCATTGCTACCAATATGGCCGGTCGCGGTACCGATATTGTGTTGGGTGGTAACGTTGCCAAGCAAATTCAATTGTTAGAAGCCGACGCTTCGCTAAGTGATGCACAACGCGAGCAATTGGCGCAAAAGTTAAAAGACGAATGGCAATCTCTGCACGAGCACGTGGTGACTGCGGGTGGTCTGCACATCGTTGGCACAGAAAGGCATGAATCACGCCGCGTCGATAATCAGTTGCGTGGACGATCAGGCCGCCAAGGTGACCCGGGTAGTTCGCGTTTCTACCTCTCTTTGGATGACCCCTTGCTGCGAATTTTCGCCGGTGACCGCGTACGCGCGATTATGGACAGGTTGAAAATGCCCGAAGGCGAGCCTATCGAAGCGGGTATCGTCAGTCGTTCTATTGAATCTGCCCAACGTAAAGTCGAAGCCCGCAACTTTGACATTCGTAAGCAATTGCTCGAATACGATGACGTGGCAAACGATCAGCGTAAAGTCATTTACCAGCAACGTAATGAGTTGCTAGAGGCGCAGGACATGACGGATCTTATTTCCTCATTACGTTTCGGTATGTTCGAAAACGTGGTACGGACTTTTGTGCCTGCTGAGTCGGTTGAAGAACAATGGGATATTCCGGGCTTACAAGCAACCCTAGCAAGTGAATGGGCACTCGATTTGCCGCTCACGACAATGCTGGAGACGGATGCCAATTTAACTGATGAAGATATTTTGCATCGTGTGCAAGACGCAGCAAATGAAGCGTATCAGGCGAAAATTGGCATTGTTGGTAAAGAAGCGTTTGCGGGTTTTGAACGCAGCATCATGTTGCAAAGTATTGATACCCATTGGCGTGAACACTTGGCGGCGTTGGATCATTTAAGACAAGGTATTCATTTGCGCGGCTACGCACAAAAGAACCCGAAACAAGAATACAAGCGCGAAGCGTTTGATTTGTTTGGCCAAATGCTAGACCAAATCAAGAGCGAAGTGGTTAAAACGGTGGTCACCGTGCGGATTCAGTCGCGTGAAGAAATCGAAGCAGCAGAACAGCAGCTCGCGCAAACACAGATTGAGAACGTGCATTATCAGCACGCCGACTTTGATGCTAGTGCAAGTCCAGAAGAAATGCTTGCACCAACCACAGCGCCAGAAGCGGCTGATGTTGCAACCGATACGCAGTATAAAGTTGGCCGCAATGATCCTTGCCCTTGCGGCAGCGGAAAGAAGTTTAAGCAGTGCCATGGCCGTTTAGCGTAAAAGGCTAGGCCCAAGCAATGGTTAGGCAAACCAAGCTGCTGTAGGCAATAAAAAAGGATGGCTCGCCATCCTTTTTTTATCTCACTTCCTTATTTATAGACTCTTACTTAATGCAGTTTTGAGTTTTTGTAGTTCGCGTTCAAGTTGCGCGAAATCTTCCTCGGCATAATCGTCAAACAGGCGCTGTCCCGCGGTCACTACGTTGGGAAACGCTGTCTGAAATACAGCGTCGCCCGCGTCGGTCAGTTTCACCAGCATTTGCCGCTTATCGCCGTCACCACGACACCTTGAGATCAGGGCTTTTTGTTCGAGCCGATCCAGCACTCCTGTAAGTGTGCCTTTCGTAATCAGCGTATTGTCACCAAGCTCTTTGCACGACATGCCGTCGGTATTACCAAGCGTCGCGATGATGTCGAATTGGGATTCTGTCAGCCCGCAACGGCGCACGCTCGCGCTGGATCTTTTTTCAAACAACTGCATACATTCAGCCAATAGCCGAACACTGCGTAAATAGCGTTTATCCATGCGTTTTTTTTCGAGAGTGGCAGCGATATTCACAGGACTTACGCAAAACAGACGTTGGCGTTGTTACTTCGCCCTTAGTTACTATTTGTGCCATTTGCACTGTCTGCGGCTTCGCGCCTAGCCAACGCGATTTTGCGTAACTCCTAATTCAACTGCAAAGTCAAGCGAATATCGCTGCACGCACCAAAGAAAATTATTCTGCTTTGACCGCTTCAACTTGAATGGAGAGTTTGACTTCCGGTGCAAAGCCATACTTGATGCCGTAATCGACGCCAAAATCGGTGCGCTTAAATTCTGCCGTCGCGTCGCCACCGCATACCTCTTTTTTCAACAATGGGTGTGTAAAACACTTAAATCGAGCCATGTGCAAGGTCAATGGTTTGGTCACGCCATGCAGAGTAAATTCGCCTTCCACGGCCACTACTTTGTCGCCATCAAATTTAATGGAAGTGCCTTTGTATGTCGCAGTAGGAAACTGTTCCACGTTAAAAATATCTTTGGCTTTTGCGTGCTCATTCATTTTGTCGTGGCCAAAATCCACCGACGCCATATCGATAGTGATATCCACAGTGCCTGTTTTCGCCGCACGGTCTAACACGACTTTTCCACTGGATTTGTTGAATTTGCCGCGCCACGACGACACACCAAAATGGTCTGCTTCAAAGCTCGGATAAGTATGTGATGGGTCGATATTGTAAGTCTGTGCAAACGCTGGTGAGGCAGCGACAATCGTTAATGCAGCGAGGATATGTTGTAGTTTCATTTGCTTCTCCAATTGAATGTAAGGCGCGGGAAAAACCCCGCAAGGTAATGCACGTCTAAAAAATTTACTGCGTCGTCACAACATGGAATTTGATAATCACTTCATCAGCAACGGTGCTAGTGTCTTTCCAATCACCTTCGCCAATGGAATACGTCAAACGTTTAATCGGCAAGCTACCTTCAAAAACAGTATTTGCACCTTCTTTTTTAATCAGCAAAGGGAAGCTAACATTGTTGCTTTTACCCTTAATGGTGAGTGTGCCGTTCACATCTAATTTGCCTGCGCCATTCGCCTTCATTGAGGTGGATGCGAAAGTCGCTTTAGGAAACTGCGCGGCGTTGAACCACTCTTTCTTCAACACTTCTTTGTTGTATTCCACGTCCCCTAAATCAAAGCTCGCTACGTCAATTTCTACATTAGCTTTTGACGCGTCAGGCTTGTTGGCATCGTAATCAATGTTGGCGGAAAACTTTTTGAATTTGGCATCGACTGGTACATTGATTTGCCTAAACGCGATGTTCACGTTGCTCTTGTTTGCATCCACTTTCTGTAAGGCTGCTGATGCCGTCACCGTTGCGCCAAGCGTCAATGCGCATACAGCCAGCGTCAAGCCATGTTTTGCCGAATTTTTCGACAAGCGAATTAGCGGGCGAAGGGATTTCATAATGAGGTTTCTCCTGATTTGGTGGGTAGCATGCGGCGAAACATGCCGTCTTTATCGATCAACGCATGTTTAAGTGCCGCCGC
>CAYPNW010000100.1:6784-8930 GCA_964411965.1 uncultured Burkholderiaceae bacterium | reverse complement strand
ACGGTATAAAATTAATACGCTTTATTTTATTGCGGAAAATGACCTATTTTTAAGCATACTGCCAGTTTTTTATTGTATTCATACGACCCAAATTTTCCAACTCAAGAAACTTGAAACGACACTTCATGGAATTTTTCTTGTAGAAATTTGCCATTCACAATGAGGGCGTCGGCATCGTCTTTGTAGATATTGTCGGCAATTTTCGTCAATTGCACTTCCAGTAAATCTAACTGCTCGATCAACAATTGTTTGCAGGTCTTGCCCTGCTCGACCGTATGAATGGCGGCAAATGCGGGAGGTAAGGCGATGTAGTTTTTGATTGTATTGGGCAAATCACGTGTGACTGCATTCGTCAATAAACTGACTGAATTCATCGCGACGCCGCCGCCGAAAATTTTGGGCACCAAGTCGTTCAAGATGACGCGAATACGTTCTAAGCGTTCGAACGCTTCCGCCGGTAACTTCGGCTTCGATTGCTTGATCAAATCATCCATGCCTTCGCTCAAGTTCGCCTGCGTACTCTCATTCAAGATTTGGAATTCCAGTGCTTTGTCGTGCGGCAGTGCTAGCCATGCGGTACCGTACAATGCCGCCACAATCGGAAACCACCAATCGACAATCACACCCGCAAAGAACAAGCCTAAACCGCATAAGGCGAGTACGCTGCCGACCAAATTTTGCGTGCTATACAAGAATAAAAGCACGCGCATTTTGAATGAGACTTGCTGCATTATTGGTAGCCCCGAATTTCTTTAAAAATGGATTGTAAGCTCGATTTACGACTGTCAAAGGTACGCCCGCCCGTGAGGTCTGCAAGCTGCTTCAGTTCATCAGGATTGGCTTCGCCAAATAGCACCGGGAAAATCTTAATGCCTTTGTCAGCAGCGGGCAACTGTTGATACCAATCGGTAAATTGATTCACATTGATGCCTTCATTATTCAAGCCGTCCGTCATCACGATAATCGTGTAAAACCGCGAAGGGTCTTGTGCACGCCGTGCTGCGGCATCCATGTAGGCTTGCTGCGTGGCCGAAAAAATTGCCGTGCCGCCGTGCGCTTTTAAGCCCTTGACGCGTTCTGATAAGGCAGCAATCGCGGTCTGGTTGTTATTCGCGCCTTCGCCCATATCAAACTGTTCGGTCGATGAAAAACCATCGGAAAAAGGCAGCAAGGAGACGCGTTCACGATTTCTAAATTTGGCAAATTTACCGCTGATCGATGCATCTGCGCCCGCCAGGTTGAGCATCGCCGCGCGCAGACTTTTAATCCGATCACCGCTCATGGAACCGCTGGTGTCCAATACAAAAGTGCTGTCAGTTGGTAAGCGTAATTGGTTATCAAAGGCCGTCAAAATAGCATCAACGACTTCGAGTTTGGCTGGGAATGCCAACTCGATCAACGCTTGTTTTGGCTGGTCGGGCAATGCCACGTCAGGGTTGACTGGGCGGCGCAAAGTTGACGTCGCCATTGCCGTTTGAAATTCCACACCACGCAAATACGTCACGACTTTATTGTAGGCTTCACGTTTCGCTGGATTGATTAACATGATGGGGTAGTCCGCCGTGACGATGCCGTCTTGCGGGTAGACTAACACCAGCTTTTCTTTTAAGTCATTGCCGCGATTCATCGACAGCAGCGTGGAAGCGTAATTCACGATGCCATCAACTTTGTCTTGCTCGCGTAAATACGCTTCCGCTAACCAACCAGAACTACCTGCCGTTAAGCGCTGCGCTTTAAAAAACGCCGCCAAGCTTTTTGCGTCGATGTCTTTTTCTTCTAGTGCATCGCCCTTACCCGACAAGGCAGCAGCCAAACCGAGCAAACCAGAAAAGCCCGTGTTCGATGACGAAGGGCTGGTCATGCCAAAGGTGAATTTCCCTTGGTTTGCCGCGTCGGCGATGTTTTTCCAGGTCACGTTAGGGTTGTCTTTCCAACCCAAGGCTTTGGCCTTGCTTTCTTTCAGCCCCAACACGACGGGTGTCAACATGGTGCGCTCCGAGGCGGCGATACGCGCTTTTGCCGCAGGCACGAGCAAAGCGTACTTATTGTTCGCCAACCAAGCCAAATCAATCTCTTCGCCACCTTGCAATTTCTCAACTGCTTCCAAGGTGCCGGCATAACGCATCTTTAGCGTAATGCCGGTCGC
>CAYPNW010000100.1:0-6684 GCA_964411965.1 uncultured Burkholderiaceae bacterium | reverse complement strand
AAATTTTGTCGCGCATAGAACAGCACTTCTTGTTCCAAGGCTTTTGCCCGTATTGGATCGCTGATCTTTAATTTTTCCACATGCGCGGCGACTTGCGTATCGAGTTGCTGGGCAAAGTAAATCGCGCCTTTCAAGCTCTGCATGGCATCCCACAATTTGCCTTTGACTAGCTCGATTTCTGCAGCGTCGCGCTGCATATCATCACGCGCCGCATAAATTTGCGTCATGATGGTTTGTAGTTGCGTACTCGCATTTTGAAACTTGCGGAAATAATCCTGCAATTTGTTACCAAACGGAATAATCCCCAAGAGCTTGTTCTTGGAAAGCAAATCACCATTTTTGCCTGGATTGAGTTCATCCAGCATGTTGCGCATAGACTGTATCGATTTGAATGAGGCTGAATCTTCAATCCCCACAAAATTGCGCTCCATAAAACGCCCCGTCATCAGCGCAGCGGCGTTTGAAATTTCTTCTTTACCCAAGCGGAAAGCCGAATCCAGTTTGGCTTGGAAGTTGGGGTCATTCACATCGGCGGACAAAATACTATCGATGTAGCTACTGACTTGCGTGTCGATTTTCGCCTGCGTTTCTGGCTTCAGTGGCACCATTTCGCGCGCATTGTTGTCGCTCACTGGCGTTAGTACTTCTGGTGGCGTCAAGGTCATTGGTGCGTCCATTGTTTTTGTCTCTTGCATGGCGTTTCTCCTAAAAATTGAATTCACAAATAAACGAGTGGTTTGTGATGCGGATTTTTATTGCTTAAACTTCTCTTCGATTGAGACAATCATGCGCTCCAAAATTTCCAAACTCGGTGGGTCAATCACATCAACCAAAGCGGTTGGCGCTTGCAGCTTCTTTTCCTTTAAAAAATTCGTAAAAAACTCTGGCGTCGCCGTGCGATAGCCATATTGCGCGGCCAATTTTTGCAAGTCAGCGTCGCTTGATAACAGTTCACCCAAACGCTGCCCATTTGGCGTGAAAGGCACCACAATATGCTTGGTGTAAATGGTTGGCTGTGGGTATAGCAAGACCATGTCCTCATTAGGTTGCGCACGTTTCGATTGGTATTCTAAGAATTGGCTTTCGTAGATCATCACCAATGGTGCTTTACCCAAGCCCATGGTCGTGTAATCTTCAAACGGGCCAGAAGAACTCGATTCTTGCAGACCTTGGCGCAAAAATAAGGACGATAAAAACGGCATAATTTTTGCCGCATCGTCATTGTTATCCACCACGTTATTGCCATTCACCACATAGCTGGCAAGCGATAAATACATCGCAGCAGAATTCGATTTACGCACGTCGGTCGAACTAATCAAAATGCTTTTGCCTGTCGCGTAAGCCGTGTTGTTCTTGAGATCGCGCCAGCGCGCCCCTTTTTCGCTGAGTTCAAGCAGACGTTTCATATCGATGATGTAGTAAGCATCGTTCGACTTTTTAACAATCCCCTCGCCTTCCAAAACCGGAAGCAATTGCTTCCACGACGCTACAGCCATCGGTGTAAAAAAAGTGGGATAGGTTTGTTTTGCCTTGGATTTTTTCTGCAACGAAATCGCCGCAGGCAAACCCGCAGGGAAACCGAAATCGTAGCCCGTTAAATCACGGCTAGAAATCTCGCGTGAGCCGACTTTCTCTGCTTTCACGCGTATGCCTTTCTTTAGCAGCATCTCGATGACTTGTGGGTCGGTAAAAAAGGATTCTTTTTCAGAACCGATCATGCCTTTCACCTCAATCACCGCAGCTAAGGCGGCTTGCTCGGCTTCTACTTTGGCATTGCGCTTGTGCGACACCATCACGGCGGCGCCGATACCCACCACAAGCACGGCGGCAAGTACAGGGCCTAAAATTCGCTTAAGTTCCATTCTCTCGGATTCCTATTGAAAAAGGTCAATCTCAGTGCGGCACTAGATTTTGCCAACTTAGGAAGACCACGGCCTAAGCTGGCGACGCCATTATGCAAGAAACCGCCTTGAATAGCATCGTCTGATTGATGGTAATTTTCTGCCAAAGTAAACGTTGTATCGATGCGTCGCGAGTTTTGTCCGTAAAATAAGATTTTTCACTACGCTTTTTAGACAATGGCCTTCTCACTAGATCAATTATTGGTTGTTGGCATCTCTTCCCGCGCACTGTTTGATTTGGAAACGGAAGAAACGCTGTTTCAGGAGCAAGGATTGGAAGCGTTTCGCGCGCATCAACTTGAAAACGAACACGTCACACTGAAACCTGGTGCGGGTTTTTCGCTCGTGAAGGCCTTATTGAAGCTCAATCAGCTTGTGCCTGAGCAGCGTTTGGTGGAAGTGGTGATTATGTCGCGCAACTCGTCAGAAACCTCGTTGCGCATTTTTAATTCGATAGAACATTTTGGACTCGACATTGGTCGTGCAGCCTTATCCGGCGGAGCACCCTTAGCGCCTTATTTGGAGGCATTTAACGTGAGTTTATTCCTCTCACTGCACGAGGACGATGTGCAAGCGGCGATTAACTCCGGCGTTGCTGCGGCCTTGCTGTACCAACTTCCTGCCAATGCAGCGGACTTAGAACAAATACGCATCGCGTTTGACGGCGACGCAGTGATTTTTTCCGACGAGTCGGAACGTATCTACCAAGAACAAGGCATTGAAGCGTTTGAAAAACACGAACGTGAAAACGCCAAGCGCCCATTGCCGGAAGGCCCGTTTGCGCGATTATTGAAAGCGCTGTCGTTTTTGCAGAATAATTTTAAAACCAGCGATGGCAGAGCGTTCCCCTTGCGCACCGCCTTGGTCACTGCACGCTCCTCACCCGCACATGAACGCGTGATTCGCACACTACGAGCGTGGAACATCGCCATCGACGAAACCTTTTTTATGGGTGGCGTCAATAAATCAGCGGTGTTGGCAGCCTTCAAACCGCATATGTTTTTTGACGATCAGCATGGACACTGCATCAAAGCATCAAGCTTGGTCCCTACCGGGCGCGTGCCGATAAAACATCAAGAGAAATAGCATACTGCCAGAAAATTATTATTTATATGCTGGTTTGCGCTTTATTTATAAGCATAGTTATAAATTACTAGGGCATGTATAGATAAATACCGTTTTATAGCAAAGCGAACAAATGACAGAACGACGAGAAAGCGAGCACACGCCAATTTTTACGAAGACAAAAAATCGAACCCATTCTTAGGGCCACAACGCAACAAAAAAACCTACAGAAGAAACACAAAAGGCGCAGAGAAAAATGATTTTCCTCTGCGCCCTTTGCGTCTCTGCGTCGAAACCTTGATTCAAATTTCTAGCTTAAACCGCAGTCACGTCAACGCTGCGCCACCGCATCCACCACGCAAAGCGCCGTCATATTGACGATACGACGCACCGTGGCCGAGGGCGTCAAAATATGCACAGGTTTGGCGCAACCAAGCAAGATTGGACCAATCGCCACGTTGTTACCAGCCGTTGTTTTTAACAAGTTATAGGCAATATTTGCGGCATCGATGTTTGGCATCACCAATAAATTCGCATCGCCCTTCAAGGTCGTGGAAGGCATCATTTTCTTGCGGAACTCAGAATCTAGTGCCGTGTCGCCGTGCATTTCGCCATCGACTTCTAAGTCCGGCGCATCGCGCTGGATCAAGGCTAGCGCTTTGCGCATTTTTTGCGCTGACTCGCTATTACTTGAGCCAAAATTGGAGTGCGATAACAGTGCGACTTTTGGTAATAGCCCGAAGCGGCGCATTTCCTCGGCAGCCAAAATCGTAATCTCAGCGATTTGCTCTGCGCTTGGGTTTTCATTCACATGCGTATCCACCAGAACCAACTGGCGATCAGGCAGAACTAAACCGTTCATGCAAGCGTACACGTTGACACCAGGACGTTTGCCCAATACTTCGTTGATGTAATTGAGGTGCAAACCAGTGCTACCAAAGGTGCCGCAAATCATGCCGTCGGCATCGCCTTTACGGATCATCATTGATCCGATCAAGGTATGACGTCGGCGCATTTCAAGCTTGGCATATTGCTCGGTCACACCCTTTCGACAGGTGAGTTGGTAAAAAGTCTGCCAATAATCGCGGTAACGATCGTCTTGTTCTGGGTTAATCACCTCAAAATCAACGCCGGCTTTTAAGCGCAGCCCAAATTTTTCGATTCTTTGCTCAAGGATATGTGGACGCCCGACCAAGATGGGTTTGGCAAGGTTTTCATCCACCACTACTTGCACGGCACGCAGCACACGCTCTTCTTCACCTTCGGCGTAGACAATACGCTTGCGTTCGCAAGGGGCTTTTTTCGCGATTTGAAACAGCGGCTTCATAAAGGTGCCGCTGTGATACACAAACTGCTGTAGCCGTTCCACATAGGCTTGCATATCTTTGATGGGGCGCGTGGCAACACCAGAGTCGGCTGCCGCTTGCGCGACGGCCGGTGCAATCTTAATCATTAACCGTGGGTCAAATGGTTTGGGAATTAAGTATTCTGGGCCGAACGATAGATTCGTAATGCCATAGGCAGACGCCACAATGTCGGATTGCTCAGCCTGTGCCAATTCCGCGATTGCCTTGACCACGGCAATTTCCATCTCACGCGTGATGGTGGTTGCGCCGCAATCTAAAGCCCCTCTAAATATATACGGGAAGCACAACACATTATTGACTTGATTGGGGTAATCAGAACGCCCGGTCGCCATGACTGCATCATCACGAACAGCTTTGACTTCTTCGGGCAAAATTTCTGGTGTTGGATTCGCCAAGGCCAAAATTAAGGGCCGCGCTGCCATGGTTTTTACCATGTCACCCTTGAGAACCCCACCGGCTGATAAACCTAGGAAAATATCGGCGTCTTGTATCACTTCGCGTAGGCTACGTGCAGTTGTGTCTTGCGCGAAGCGTTCTTTGTCGGGATCCATGAGCTCAACACGGCCTTGATAAACCACACCAGCCAAATCGGTCACAAAGATATTTTTGATGGGGAAGCCCAAATCAACAATCAGGTCTAAGCAAGCTAATGCCGCCGCGCCCGCGCCAGATACGACCAATTTACATTGCATGAAATCTTTGCCGACTACTTTCAAGCCATTTAAAATTGCTGCTCCTACGATGATCGCGGTGCCATGTTGGTCATCATGAAAGACGGGAATCTTCATGCGATCACGCAATTTGCGTTCGATATAGAAGCATTCTGGCGCTTTGATATCTTCTAAATTAATACCGCCGAAGGTCGGCTCTAAGGCCGCAATGATGTCGATCAGCTTGTCTGGATCGCTTTCGTTGATTTCTATATCGAATACATCGATGCCGGCAAACTTCTTAAACAGCACGCCCTTGCCTTCCATGACCGGCTTGGACGCGAGTGGTCCAATATTGCCTAAGCCTAAGACTGCCGTGCCATTGGTAATCACGCCGACCAAATTGCCACGCGCCGTGTATTTAAACGCTGCCGCTGGATCAGCCACGATTTCTTCGCAGGGCGACGCCACACCTGGCGAATAGGCCAAGGCCAAATCGCGCTGATTAGTGAGCTGCTTGGTGGGGGTGACGCTGATTTTTCCAGGTGTTGGGAATTCGTGATATTCCAGTGCCGCTTGTCTCAATTGTTCGCGTAGTTTCGCTTTTTGTTCTGCGCTTGAATCCATGCTGATGTGTTCCTTCTTGTCGGCAAGCAAATTTTGCTTAAGCAAATGATTCTATCAGAGCGTTTCCTCTAACTTTATACGTATTTGTACGAGATTCATGTTTTTTGTGCATAACAGCGCCTTTCAATCCCCTCTTTAAATAGCCAAAAACTATCGAAATAAATTAAACAATCAATTTCGTAAATTAATTAAGCAATGCTATCATTAGCACCAGTTTGATAGATTTAATCAAAAAGAACGGCTGATCGAACACATCTTATTTAACTTACCTTGACTTAATTACCTGGAGATTTAACCATGAGCAACACAACTACCCCATCAGTAACCATACAAAACCTTGAATCTGCATTTGCCGGTGAATCAATGGCGCATATTAAATATCGTTATTTCGCCAAATTGGCGCGCGAAGCAGGCGCTGAAGAAATTGCAAAAACTTTCGAAGCGACGGCAGATCAAGAAATTATGCACGCCTTCGCTCACTTAGATTTGCTCTATCCAAAAAACAAGCTCACACCACAACGCTCACTCGAAATTGCGATTGAAGGTGAAACCTACGAATACACAGAAATGTATCCAAAATTCCGTCATCTCGCTGTGGAAGAAGGCAATCTTGCCGCTGTGGCTGAATACGACGAACAAATCGCTGAATCAAAAGAACATGCTGAGCAATTCAAACGTACTTTAGAAACCGCGGCAAAGCGTTTCGCCGCCTTGGCAAAGGTGGAAGAGCGTCACGCCAAGCATTATCGCGCCATTTTAGAGGCCAATCCTGTCGCCCATTAACCAGCATGAAAACAAAAAGCCTATTAATATATTCAACAATTTAATCACCACGCCAATTCACTAACTTTAGGAGAAAGCATGAAAACTTACCAATGTACCGTATGCGGTTTTGTCTACGACGAAGCACAAGGTTTGCCAGCAGAAGGCATTGCCGCAGGCACGCGTTGGGATGACATCCCTGCCGATTGGGTATGCCCAGATTGCGGCGTCGCCAAAGCCGATTTCGACATGGTGGAAATCTAAGATGAAACCACTCGCCATTATTGGTAGCGGCATGGCTGGTTACACGCT
>CAYPNW010000099.1:6661-8979 GCA_964411965.1 uncultured Burkholderiaceae bacterium | reverse complement strand
GGACGCACTTGCGCCTCTATGGTTGAAGTCATTTGCAAAACGCTAGAAAAGCGCTGCACAGAAAATAGAGCGGGCACTTGTACCGAACCAGTCACGGCGATGCGCCCTAAATCGTTGCGCAGTAGATCAACAATCATCAAGTTTTCGGCCCGATTCTTGGCGTCTGCAGCGAGCTGTTCGGCTCGCCGTTGATCTTCCTGCGCGTCACCACTGGCGGCAGCCGTGCCTTTCATGGGTCGCGTGACGAGCCGCCCTGCCCGATGTTGCACAAACAGTTCGGGCGAAAACGACAATACTGCTTGCCCGTCGGGTAGTTGAATCAACGCGCCATAGGGCACGGGTTGGCGTTCACGCAAACGCGCATACAGCGCCAATGCAGAACCAAATACATCAAAGTTTAGCCGGTAAGTGAAATTGACTTGATAGGTATCACCTGCAGCAATCAACGCGTGAATTTTTTCTAGTGCTGCGGCGAACTCAACCGCATCTATATTGTTCCGCAAGCCTGCAATGCCGGCAGGGGCAGCCCCGTTTAAATACGCTTCGCTGCCCTGCGATTGTTGCGCCAACCAAGCCTTGACCTGCTCACTATTGAGGCTATGCCGCTGGTCAAAAATCAGCACTTGCGAGGGCATAATGTTCGATTGAGACCCCGCCCCATTGACCTGTTCAAACGCAATACCATGAAGCTGTGCGCCCGTTTCGTAGGACAGCATGGCCACGGCATAACGACCTGCACAAAGTGCTTGCTGCGTGCGTGCAAACATCGCATCCCACTCGTCAGCTTCGCTGCAAATCAATACTTCGCGCAAATCTGCGAAGAGTTGCGAATTAGGCGTCGTACTCAATGCATCGTCGAGCAAAACAAAACATGCTCGTGCGTCGGGCAAGCTCGAAACGGTTGGAGATAGCGAAGAAGTTGAATCCACAATGATGTGATGGCGATGAAAGTCTGCAAGTTTACTCGTTCAGCGAGCAAGATGTTTCAGTATCGAAATTGCCTGCATTTCATCATGCGAATGTGATTCCATTTCCAAATTAATTGTGTCTAGGGAGGCGCGGATTAATTGACTAAATTTTGCACTCTTGGCATCTATTTCTTTGCAGAAAAACACAGAAGTTTTACATATACTCCCAATTTTTTTCTTAAATTACTCTCAATTGCGCTTATACAAAAAGCCTAGTAAAAATTTACTCCTACTTGTATAGGCGATTTACCGAAGAAAAGCGCAGGTCGTTGCCACACAGTTTCGATGACATCAAAGTTTTCTTCAAACAATCGATAATGCGGAGTAATATTGTCCGCTGTGCTCAAAAAATCCGTACTATTATTCCAGAAGTCATGCCAAAACTTGGTATACAAGCTCGCTAAAAAAGCCTGATCGTGCTTGCTCTAGCGATATGAATAGAGGATGCCTCCTTTGTTACAAGCTGACCATCTTTTTCGCCATTCGCCCATCGGTATTGCGGCTATCCGTTTCGATGGCATTGTGCGCGACGCCAACGACGCTTATTGCGCCTTGTACGGCGCGCCTGCAGATGGCGTGCTAGACCACCCATTTACCGATGTTTTACCAATCGCGTTACGTGAGCAAGCGATGGAAGAACATCTGCGCGTTATTCAAAACGGTGGCGAACAAGAATGCGAATGCGAAATTCTGCGTCCCGACAACAGCGTTTTGCACGTGCAAATTAAATCTACCCGCGTACTTTGTGCAGAAGGGCATCACTGGCGCATTGCTTACGTAACAGATATCACTGCTAGGCGCAAAATGGAACGTGATTTGGAGATTTCCCATGCGTTCTCTCAATCGATTTTAGATGGGCTGCGCGCCCATATTTGTGTACTTGATGAACAAGGAAAGATACTCACAGTCAACCAAGCTTGGCGCGACTACGCCAATGCCAATCAAGGACGCCGCGAAGACACGGAAGAAGGCACAAATTACCTCGATGTGTGCAAACGTGCTGCGCAAACGGCAGAAACCATTTCAAAAAATAATGAAGCGCAACATGCCACCAATTTTCAAGATTTACTACACGAACTGATCAACAACAAGCGGCAATATGGGGAATTCGAGTATCCCTGCCATTCACCAGAGCAACGACGTTGGTTTCTCGCCCGTGCGGCGCGTATGCGTGACACGAATCCACCCCGCATCGTGGTTGCCCATGATGAAGTGACGGAGATTAAGCTAGCGCAAGAGCGCCTTGAAACGACCTTGCATTTCACGCGCGACCTGATCAACGCCATGCAAGATGGCTTCTTGGTACTTGATGAGCATAAGTGCATCATCGATGCGAACCCCGCCTTCTGC
>CAYPNW010000099.1:2836-6561 GCA_964411965.1 uncultured Burkholderiaceae bacterium | reverse complement strand
TCACTCACCAATTTACCGAACCGCCGTTTGCTCACTGACCGCTTAAATCAAACCCTCCTAGCCAGCAAGCAGTCGGGCAAGTATGGCGCTTTAATAATGCTAGACCTCGATAACTTCAAACCCTTAAATGACGAACATGGGCATCATGTAGGGGATCTTCTCTTGGTGGAAGTGGGCTTGCGTTTGCAAGAATGTGTACGAGATTTAGATACGGTGGCACGGCTTGGTGGCGATGAGTTCGTGATCATCATTCGTGAGCTGTTTACCGACTTCGCTGATTCATTTCAACAGGCCGAAGTGATCGCGGAAAAAATTCGTGCCTCCATCGCGGAACCCTACCGTTTGGTACTCACCAGCACACGAGGCAATAGCATTATCGAGCACGAATGCACAACCAGTATCGGTGTTACTTTTTTCGTCAACGGCGTTGGCAATCAATTCGATATTTTGCGCCACGCCGATCATGCCATGTACAGAGCCAAGCAAGATGGGCGCAATTTAGTGCGAATCTATGAGATAGATGACTAGTTAAATTTACACAAAACCTAAATTGCGGCTGCTGACATTGTAGTTCTTCAGGTTTGGTAAAAGACTTAAGAGATCAGAATCAGAAACCCCCATCCAGCGCCCTAAAGTAGCCGCATATTGATCGACCGACGTCGTTGGTAACAGACGCCCTTGCCCCACATCGTCAGGGCCATTGTTTGCCACCACGGGCGCCGTACCGTAAAAGCGTTGGCCTTTTACTGCGCCGCCTAACATGAAGTGCATGCTGCCCCAGCCGTGGTCTGAGCCATCATTATTACCACTCAAGGTGCGCCCAAAATCTGATGCCGTGAATGTCGTCACTTGGTTCGCCACACCCAACTCGACAGTCGCGTTGTAAAACGCTGTCATCGCATCAGCTACCGTGGTCAGCAAAACGGGGTGATCGGTCAACAGGCCGTCATGCGTATCAAAGCCGCCAATTGCAACAAAAAACACTTGCCGTTTCGCGCCAATTTGATCGGCTGTTGAAATCATACGGGCAACTATCTTTAACTGATCAGCCAAATTATTATCGGCTGGAAAAACCGTATTAATCGTTGGGCCACCGGCAAGCGCTGCGGTGAGCGTGACGTCCGCATCAATCGAGCGCTTGCTGATGCGGTTGTATTCATTTTCAAACAAGTGGGTACGCTGTTGGGTCACTAGCGTGCGCAAAGCGTCAGAACATGCAGTCGAACCAAACAAGGGATTTTTTAAGCCAGCGAGTGGCACCGAGCCTTTGGTAGACACTTGATATTGAACTGCCGTTTTACCCGCCAAATACACCGCATTACCGGCCACGTTCACACAAGTAAAAGTCGCATTGCCATTGCCCGACTCAAACAAATCACCGATGCGCCCTCCCCAACCCGAAGTGGCGCCTTCTGGCGTGGAGGATTGCCATACCGATTGCTGATCATTATGTGAAAAAAGTTTGGGTGGCAATGCTGCAGTTTTGTTGGTGTACTGCTGCTTGGTAATCGGTTGTACCAAGGTGCCCACATTCAATAAAATACCCATCTTCCCTGCATTGAACATCGGTAACAAGGGCGCTAACTCAGGCGCTAATGCATATTGGTGCGCCACGCCTTGCACATCAATTGGGGTGATCGTCGGCGTCAAAATCGTTGCACTCAATTCATTGCGCGCATAGGCTAAGGACGGACGTTGCTGTTGATAGGCGTTGTAGTTACTCGTATCGTAGGGCACCAAAGTATTACCGTAATCATTGCCGCCATACAGGAACACACACACTATGGCCTTGTAATCTGTGGCGGTGGAGGCAGATGCTTCCGCCAAGGCGGCCAGATTTAACGCCCACGGTGCCGCAACGCCAGCCACAGAAAGCGCAGATGCGCGTTGCAGGAACGCACGCCGCGAAGCATTCGTCGATGAATTGTTTTTCATTTCTTCTTCCTTATTTTAAGACGATGAATTCCGGCGCTGCGAGCACCAAAGTCAAGGCGGCGTAGATGCGTTTTAGCCGATTTCCCTCTGTGCCAGCGGGCATTGTTCCGACTGCATTGCGCAAGCTTGTGAGTGTTGCGAGGCTGAGCTGACCAGCAGCTAACACGGTATTAAGTTCGTCGAGCAAACTTGCTGCATCATCTGCTAACGGCAAAAGATTGCTGTAGTTACCGATCACATCGTTGATACCACTCACGCGACTCACTGCTGCTTGCATGTAATTCACATAACCCACAACCGACGATTCGTTCGTAATTTGAAATTCTGGTGCGGTGAGATTCGCGCTACCGATACTGCTGTTTGGTGGCACATAGCCAGGGCGGAAAAAATTGAACACGGTGGGTGAACGCAGAGGGCTCTGACCTAAGCGAGTGGCTGGATCACTGGTATCGCCTAACTGCCAAGTGTCGCTGCTCGAATTCGCACTAAAAGCGCGGGCCCAAGCCAAGAACCGCAACATGGGTTCGCGTACTTTGCCAAACGTTGGATTGGTCAAGTTGGCGGCATTACGGGCTTCGTCATCCAACAAGATGGCCCTGACGACGGCTTTCAAGTTACCTTTAATGCCCTTGCCATCATTGTTAAACACCGTGGCGATTCGTGACACATACGCCGGCGAGGGATTGCTCGTGACTAAGCGCTGTATCAATTGGCTGCTGATAAATGGCGCGACATTAGGGTGAGCGTAAATAATATCCAATGCCGCTTTGAGGGCATCAGTAGCGCTCAAGCCGGCGGGAACCGTGCTGCCCAGGAAGGTGGATGCGCCCGTTTCATGTCGGCTTGGAACTTGCACCAAACTGCGCCGAATAAAATCTGGCGTCTTACCAAGCTCTGCGCGCAGATCAAAGTCCCAGCCAGTGAATATGCGCGCTAAACCAGTTATGTCATCTAATCCGTATGTCTCGACTGGTTCACCATTAAACAGCTTCGCTGTTCCATCCACGTTAAGCTTTACCAGACCAATCGAAAATAGTTGCATGATTTCACGAGCATAATTTTCATCGGGTAGCGCGCCGGTGATGGGGTTGTATTTCGTGTTTCCTAAAAATGTCAGGTATTCGCCCATCGCAGGACTGGTTGATACCAATTCCAACAAGTTGCGATAATCGCCAAAGCAATTGGCCTCTAGTAAATCCAAATATCCAGCACCAGCAAATGCTCTCCATCCACCGCCAACCAATCCGTTAATTGACACGACAAGTATTTCTGACAGCGCCAAGGTAACCCGTTGGCGTAAGGTATCGGGCGAGGTAATCAGCTTGCGCCACGTGGTCGAATCAAAACCTGCTTGTGAATTGCGGAAGGTGGAGGCGTCATAACCGTTTGAAACCAACCAATCCCAGCGTGTGCCGGAGGCTGGCATGGCAAACTGAGCGTCTAGCCACCCTGCATACCCTAAGCGTTGTACATTCGCGATTTCGCTCCTTGGGGCGCCCATCGCAGCTTGAAATAAAAAACGCGCCGCTTCGTTGGCACTGATTGCGGTCGGCGGTGGTGTGGGGCTGGGCGTGGGGGCCGGAATGCCAGGCAAAGCGGGTAAGCTGCCAGCGCCGCCGCAGGCTGTCAGCGATGCCAAGGCAGCAACGCTCACGCCCAATTTGGCATGGTGGACTACTTGACTGGCGGCATCGCTTGCGTCTGATACGCCAGCACTCTCAGCGATTTCTTGATGACCTTCAACGATATTGTCGTACATGGCGAACTTTCTCAAAGTGCGAATATCAAAA
>CAYPNW010000099.1:0-2736 GCA_964411965.1 uncultured Burkholderiaceae bacterium | reverse complement strand
TGTAAGCAAAAGCCTGTGCTTATCGACTGCAATTAAGGCCTTGCCTGCGCGCCTCTCGGCGAAATTCGGCCAAAATGGGCGCTTGATGCCAGAAAATGTTTTAACTTCGTTACATTTCTTTTCTTTATGAAACACACATCATTCGCACTCTGCAACAAGGCTGATAAAACTCGAGCATGTTTCAAGAATGACAAACCACACCGTCCGAGCAATGCTTTGTTACAGGCAATTAGCCCAGATTAGGGTATCCTTCCGCCTTCGGAGTTCAGCAAAATTAGTACCTGCCAATGAAGTTGTACATAGAGTCAAATAAATACGAGCAAATCGAGCCGGGTGAAGTGCATCTTCACATCAAATTCCGCCCAGCCAATTTGGTTGGCGTGGTGCTCATGCTTTTATTGCACGGCTTTTTGCTGTACTACCTACTGCACCTTAAACACGAGAAAACGAAACAGGGCGACGTAGAGCAGCCGCAGAGCCCCATTGTCTTGTTGTTTGAGAAGAAAGTGGCAGAAACCAAGGCGAGTAAGCCTGAAACAAAGAAAAGCGAACCGCCGCCTAAATCCATCACCCAGCCTATCGCCAAGGAAAGAAAAACGGCTCCGCCCGTTCTTCTCACTGACGAACGACGTGATTTGCCACCGCCACCCGTTGAACCTGCGCCGCCAGAGTTAGACATGACGGCCATGATCAATGCAGCGCGCGAGAAGCGTAGGTTAGCCGAGGCGGCTTCTGCGCAAGAAAACCAAACTGCCCAGCAAGGTAATCGCGGCTTAAGCGCGCAAGAGGCAGCAGAAGCCAATGTCAAACGTAGCTTGCAACTGGCAAGCGGCCGTGCTGGCACAAACGGCGTGTTCACTATCCTGAACAAAAGTACCCGCACCGGGAGTTTCGCTTTCCGTGGCTGGACACCAGGCGCAGGCAATAGTTGGCGTCAAGTGATTGAAGTGGATGCAGGTCTGGGGGGCGACGTCGAGCTCGCGTTGGTACGCCGCATGATCGAGCTGATACGCACGCATTACACAGGTGATTTCAGTTGGGAATCACGCCGACTCGGGCGGGTCGTCAACCTTTCGGCTCGACCCAAAGACACGGCCGAGCTGGAAAACTTCATGATGAAAGAGTTTTTCGGAGGAAACGGCTAGCTTTTCAAGCTTAGGACTTACACAAAATAGTTCTATCTAGCTAGGCACGCTGCAACAGGCGGCACATCTGTACGATCAGGCAGTACAGGAACGCGGGGACAATTTTACGCAAGTCCTAAAGATTTGATCGGTTATCATGGCGTCCACATGCCTCTCCAAGGAAAACGACATGGCTTTATTCGATCACTTCCTCATCATCGCACTGCTCGTCGCCATCAGTGCCTTCTTTTCTATGTCAGAAATCTCTCTGGCAGCCGCTCGCAAAGTGAAATTACAAGTCTTAGACGCTGAAGGCGAGGCGCGCGCGGGTAAGGTGCTGGCTTTGCAATTGCAGCCTGGTCATTTTTTCACCGTAGTACAAATTGGCTTAAACGGCGTCGCCATTCTGGGCGGTATCTTGGGCGAACAAGCCTTAACGCCTTACTTCATTAGCGTATTCCACTCTTTGTTCGGTCTTGCTAGTTGGGTAGATACGGCCAGCTTCATTAGCTCGTTCGTGTTTGTAACGTCCTTGTTTATTCTATTTGCCGATTTAATTCCCAAGAAAATGGCGATGTTCGCGCCAGAAACAGTGGCCATGAACGTGGTCGGCCCCATGCTGTTATGTGTGCGCATATTTAAACCATTGGTACTCTTTTTTAATGGCTTATCGGATCTCATCTTTGCCATGTTCAAAGTATCCACTACCCGCGATGAGCAAATTACCTCTGACGATATTTTTGCGGTGGTTGATGCAGGCGCAGAAGCCGGAGTGCTGCAAGCAAGAGAGCACCACATGATAGGCAATGTGTTCGAACTGGAAAACCGCACTGTGCCTTCCGCCATGACGCAGCGTGACAGCGTGGTGTTTTTTAGCCTGCATGACAACGACGCTGTGATCCGGCAAAAAATTGCTGAGGCACCCCATACCAAATTCTTGGTCTGTGATGGTCACATCGATAATGTTGTCGGCTATGTGGAGTCAAAAGACATCTTGAAACGCGTGATGACAAACCAAGCGTTTTCCAAAGTCCAAGAACTCTCTTTACGTACGGCGCTGGCCGTGCCAGATTCACTGACACTGTCTGATATGTTGGAGCACTTCAAAGGGACGCGTGAAGATTTCGCCGTGGTGCTGAATGAATATGCGCTCGTCGTCGGTGTGATTACACTTAATGATGTGCTCAGCACGCTCATGGGTAATTTAGTGCATCCCTTCTCGGAAGATCAAATCGTCAAACGCGATGCAGATTCTTGGCTGATTGATGGGGCAACTACCGTCGAAGACGTTTGTCGTGCACTGAATATTGATGAGTTACCCGAGCAAGGTAACTACGAAACCATTGCCGGCTTCATGATGACGATGTTAAAAAAAATCCCCAAACGCACCGATTGCGTGATTTGCGCTGGCTACAAATTTGAAGTGGTTGATATCGACAATTACCGTATTGATCAATTGCTCGTGGTACGACATTCGCCCACAGATGACAAATCAATCAGCTAATGCTTGGCACTAGCCGCAAATCAAAAGCGACAAGCTTGCTTTACCAATAAACTCAAACCCTAGTGGAATTCTCATGGCGCAAGCGTGTGGCGTAGATTTTGGTACTTC
>CAYPNW010000098.1:8040-9377 GCA_964411965.1 uncultured Burkholderiaceae bacterium | reverse complement strand
TCAACTTTCCATGTTTTTATAGCAACTTTATTGAAGAAAGAACGACTTGTTTTTTTCCTCAAGCACGTCTATTTCATTGAAACTGAAGCGGGGTAGTTATCGTTTCATTCCTCACCTCGATTTTCAAATAAACCAGCTATTTTCTTTCTCTCGTCGAAAAAAATCGCACACTTCTTGGCGTTTTTTTTGCGTGTCGCCACGTCCTAAGGCGATAAGCTCTTTTGTGAAACTGGCTTCAAACAATAAGTACGACGCTAAGGCAGAACCGCGCGCTTCGGTCGCGCCAATACCCCCCAACATCGTTCTGACGGGTAATGGAAGACTTTGAATATGCCGACTTGCAATTGTGTCTAAGCGTTCTGTCGGTGCAATAACAAGAATATCGACGGGGATCAACGACGATGCTTTTTGCACAGCTGGCGGCATCATAGAAATCGTTTTGTTGATGCGCATTAAGCGTTCAATGTCTACCGCCAAGCTATCTAAGAAAATACTTGACATGGCATGTCCAGCGATTTGCGCCAAACTCGGATATTGCGCATGCTCTGTACTTTGATTCGGTGGCTCAGATAGTCGTCCTGCACCAATAATCATGACGCGTTTAGCGCCCAAGTGAATCGCGGGCGAAATTGGCGCTAATTGCCGCATCGAGCCATCGCCGCAATATTCCATGCGCCCACCCCAGTTCAAGGGAACGGAAGGGAAAATAAAGGGAATCGCAGCCGACGCCATCAAGTGTTGCACGGTAATAAAGTCACGCTGGGAAAGCCGTTGGCTGCGTACCCAAGGAACTATATCCGCTAATGTTTGATAGAACGTGAGATGCTGTCCCGCTGTGTAGGAGGATGCGGTTACCGCAAGAGCACGTAGAGAGCCGCTCGCCAATGCTTGATCGAGACGATTAAAATCAAGCATGCGCGTTAGTAAGCCTTCCAAGGGCGAGTTATCTAGCAAGGAAGCCGGTGGCGCTTTGCGCCATTTGTTCAAGAGCCAGCCAAACGACATAATCGAGAGCCAGCGTGCGCCAGAGCGAATAACACCTAAGGAATCAGCACGGTAGACCTGCGCGACTTCAAAGTTTTCCCATACCTGTAGCATGGTTGAAACCGACTCGCGGAAATCATCAGCACGGGACGCTAGGGCGGTGGCATTGATGGCACCCGCCGAGGTGCCACAGATAATGCCGAATGGATTATCTTTTGGGTCCCAGCCTTCCTCCTGCAAAATATTTGAAATTTCGTCCAAAACACCTGCCTGATAGGCGGCGCGCGCACCGCCCCCGGTCATAATCAAGCCAGTGTCAGAATTATTAATCATTATTTAGGCTGCATGCGAAT
>CAYPNW010000098.1:0-7940 GCA_964411965.1 uncultured Burkholderiaceae bacterium | reverse complement strand
GCGACTGATGCGGTATTGATGATGACGCCACGCTCGCCTTGCTCAGTAGCAGTGCATTTGCTCATAGCGTCGGCCGCAAGACGTGACATATTGAACGTGCCTATCAAATTAATGTTCACAACCCGCTTGAAAACATCAAGCGAGTGCGGACCTTCTTTACCGATAGTTTTAACTGCCGGTGCAACGCCAGCACAATTAATCAAGCCACGTAATGTGCCTAGGCTTTGCGCAGCCTCCACCACTAGCTGCCCGTCAACTTCCGATGTGACATCGCACCGAACGAACTTGCCGTTCAGTTCGCGGGCTAAAGCTTCGCCTGCTTCAACTTGTACATCCGCCAAAACGACAATGCCGCCGTTAGCAACGATCATGCGCGCGCTCGCCGCGCCTAACCCAGAAGCGCCACCCGTGATAATAAAAACCGATTGTTGAATTTGCATAGTTCGTCCCCTTTAATTTTTTTATTGAATTTATTCGACACCGTCGAATGATTTCGCCGATTTTCTAACCTTGGCAAAGGACATGATGCTAAGTTGCCGCTGCTAGTCGCTGATCATCTCCGTAAATAGAGACTTTATGCATTCTTTTACGAATCGACGTGTCTATTTTAGACATGTTAATGAAACTCAAAAAGTAAAAAAGCGATTTACATCGCTTTTTTACTTTTACCATCTATCGCTTCAAACTAATTTGTAACCATGACGGCAGTCTTTGTGTCAGCTTGATTTTTGCTTAAAGCTAACACTGGCACTGTCAGAGTTTGCGCTGGAATAATCACGTTCGCGACTTGGACTACCGGTGTAACACTCGCGTGAGTGGCCTTTGGCGTTGAACTTGGTGCCGGATTTGGCAATAAAGGTACTAACAGCAACGCCACAATATTAATAATTTTAATCAAAGGATTAATCGCAGGTCCCGCAGTATCTTTGTATGGGTCACCAACTGTGTCGCCTGTAACGGCCGCCTTATGCGCTTCTGATCCTTTACCGCCAAAATGGCCGTCTTCGATGTATTTTTTTGCATTGTCCCACGCACCGCCACCCGTGGTCATTGATATCGCGACGAAAAGCCCCGTTACTATCGTACCCATTAGCAAGCCACCTAATGCAGCTGGGCCCAACAAGAGTCCCACCAAGATTGGCACAATCACTGGCAACAACGAAGGCACAATCATTTCCTTAATAGCCGACGCCGTTAACATATCCACAGCTTTATCGTATTCAGGTTTGCCGCTACCGTCCATGATGCCTTTAATTTCTTTGAATTGGCGTCTTACCTCGACCACGACGGCACCAGCGGCGCGACCAACTGCTTCCATCGCCATGGCACCAAACAAGTAGGGAATCAAACCGCCGATGAACAAGCCAACGATCACACTAGGGTTGGACAAATCAAACGACGTACTTTTGCCAACAGCATCAAGCGCGTGGGTGTAATCTGCAAACAGAACCAAGGCTGCTAAGCCGGCAGAACCAATTGCATAGCCCTTGGTGACGGCTTTGGTAGTGTTGCCCACAGCGTCGAGTGGATCGGTGATCGCACGGACAGACGCGGGCATTTCTGACATTTCCGCGATGCCACCTGCGTTATCTGTAATCGGGCCATACGCATCAAGCGCAACAATAATGCCAGCCATTGAGAGCATCGAAGTCGCTGCAATCGCAATCCCATAAAGGCCGTTGAGGGAGTAGGAAACCAGAATCGCAGCACAGACAGCCAATACAGGGTAAGCCGTCGATTTCATTGAGACGCCTAATCCCGCAATAATGTTGGTGCCGTGCCCAGTCGTCGATGCCTCGGCGATGTGTTTAACGGGTTTGAAGTCTGTGCCCGTGTAGTACTCAGTGATATAAACCATCAAGCCAGTCAGAACAATTCCCACAACAGCGGAACCCATCAACGGAATGCGCAGTGGCTCAGGCATAAACTGCCATGTAACGACTGCAAACCCAATCAAAGACAGCCCAGCAGCCCACCATAAACCCGTGTACAGCGCCGACATAATTTTCTTGCCTGGTTTTGCCTTTACCATACTGCATCCAACGATTGACGCAATAATCGACACTGCACCCAACAAAAGAGGATAAATGATCGCTTCCGTGGTCGCGTTTGTGACAACCAAAGCGCCCAACAGCATCGTGGCGATTAAGGTAACGACGTAGGTTTCAAACAGATCAGCTGCCATGCCTGCGCAATCGCCCACGTTATCGCCCACGTTATCGGCGATCACTGCAGGGTTGCGTGGATCATCTTCAGGAATACCCGCTTCAACTTTACCAACGAGGTCAGCACCTACGTCTGCGCCTTTGGTAAAAATACCGCCGCCAAGACGCGCAAAAATCGAAATCAACGATGCGCCAAACGCCAAACCAATCAGCGGCTTAATCACACCGTGGTCAGACACCGCTTGGCCAACGCCATGCGGCGTGGACGACGCTAACACCCAATAGAAAATAGTCACGCCGAGCAAACCCAAGCCAACCACCAACATACCGGTAATGGCACCACCTTTAAAAGCAACGTCCAAAGCTTGATTCATGCCTTTGGTTGCCGCTTGCGCTGTTCGCACATTCGCGCGCACCGAGACGTTCATACCAATGAAGCCACAGGCAGCGGATAACACTGCACCGATAAGAAAGCCGATTGCGGTACGTAGCCCTAAGTCAGGGACAGCAGCAATCGCCACAAACAGGATCACGCCAACAATTGCAATTGTGCGATATTGGCGCGCTAAGTAGGCCGCAGCGCCGACTTGAATCGCCATGGCGATTTCCTGCATACGCGCGTTACCCGCATCTTGTTTCAAAATCCAACTGCGCGAGACCATGCCATAAATGACGGCAACGACACCACATGCGACAATAAACCAAAGACTTGCTGCCATATTGACTCCTCCGATTGTTATAAATATTTTAAACAGACACTGCTCAAGGCACTACAAAAACACCAACAGAACCGACAAAATAAAAAAACAAACTTTAACTTCAAGACTCGTCCGCGAAATTTCTTCACGTCTCTAAGCTTTTCAAATCAATACCGAAGCAACCATCACTGAGAATTAGTCATTCTTAAGTTTCAATTCACAACTGAAGATGGGTAACTGTCAACACACAAAGTTGGACGCAAAAAAAAGCGGACATGAAGTCCGCTTTTTTAGTTAGACAATGCCGCGAATGCCAGATCGCGAATGCTTTCAACTGGCCCCAAGCCAACAATTTTGCGATACTTTGGCGCACCAGGTGTGCCGGATTTCGCCCATTCGCCATAGTAACTGACCAAAACTTCGGTTTGCTCGTGATAAACCTTTAAACGCTTTTTCACCGTCTCTTCTTTATCGTCATCACGCAGAACGAGGGCTTCGCCCGTCTCATCGTCAATCCCGTCAACCTTGGGTGGATTGAATTTTGTGTGATAGATCCGACCTGAGGCGGGGTGAACTCGGCGTCCGCTCATTCTTTCAATGATTGCGCTATCAGGGACGTCAATTTCCAGCACATAATCAATATGCACACCAGCATCCTTCATTGCATCAGCTTGCGGTGTGGTACGAGGAAAGCCATCAAACAAATAGCCGTTAGCGCAATCGCACTCTTTCAAGCGCTCTTTCACTAAACCAATAATGATATCGTCAGATACCAAGCCTCCGGCATCCATTACTTTTTTTGCTTCGATGCCCAAGGGCGTTCCCGCTTTCACCGCTGCACGCAGCATGTCCCCCGTGGAAATTTGGGGAATATTGAACTTTTCTTTAATGAATGTCGCTTGTGTTCCTTTACCCGCTCCCGGTGCTCCTAACAAAATGAGACGCATGTTTTTTCCTAATTACAGTTTTGAATTTTTTCTCTGTCGATTGCTAAACGTTGATCGACACCCAATTTAATCTAAATTATTTACTATTCGCGCAGCAAGTTGCATCAGTTTCGCTGGTGGGCACGTCTAGACTTGCGCTTGAACTACGCCAACTTATGCAAGATTGATCGCTCTTTTCGTCGCGAAACAAGCTCTCCATGCGCAAACTATCACCCCAACGACGCACCCACGTGAATAGTAATATCACAGTTTCTTTGCACGAAACTTACCACAATTTCCTGCGTAAATGATGATTTTGTCATGCCGCTATGCGGCATTTTTCCGCACGCTTTAACTAAACAAGGCCTGCACGCGCCGAAGGTCGTCAGGCGTATCGACGCCAGCCGCAGGACTGGTCGTCGTTACATGAACCGCTATACGGTAGCCGTGCCACAGTACACGCAGTTGTTCTAAGGCTTCGATCTGCTCGAGAGGTGAGATCGCCAACAAGGGAAAGTTTTGCAGAAACGCGTTTTGGTATGCGTACAAACCAATGTGCCGCAAAGGGAAATAAGCCTGCGGCAAACTCTGCGGTTGTTGCATGAATGCATCACGAGGCCAAGGAATCGCCGCGCGAGAAAAATAAATCGCGCTCGCGCTTTTGTCCAACACCACTTTTACCACATTGGGGTTGAGCAAATCATCGATCTGGGTAATGGCATGGGCGGCAGTTGCCATCGGCTTTTCCGTACTCACTAGCGCGGCAGTCGCTGCGATGAGCGATGGATCAATCAGCGGCTCATCACCTTGTACATTCAAAACGATCGCATCGGGCGCAAGCTGCAAATGTGCGGCGACTTCGGCGATGCGGTCCGTTCCTGATTGGTGATCGCTACGTGTCAAACATACCTCGACGCCATGCCGCTCGCAAGCTAACGCGATGTCTCGATGATCGGTCGCCACAATGACTCGCTGCGCGCCTGACATCTGGGCACGCTCTGCAGTGCGCACCACCATGGGCTTACCACCCAAGTCTGCTAAAGGCTTGTTGGGTAAGCGCGTCGACGCTAGTCGTGCTGGAATAATTACGGTAAAACTCATCTGAACTACTTCAATCAACGTCTGTATTGGCCGTCAAACTGCGCGCCTGTTCCGCCCACATGATAGGAATGCCATCACGAATTGGGTAGGCCAATTTATCGGCATTGCAAATCAATTCTTGCGCCGCTTTGTCGTACACCAATGGGCTTTTGCACAGCGGGCAAACCAGCACATCAAGCAGTCGTGCTTCCATGTTCTTTCTCCACTTTCTTGTCTATTAGTTTCGCCAAAATACGAGCAAAAAAATCACTCTCAAGTTGCGCTTGCACAGGAACTACCCATATCCTCGCATCGTTCTTCAGCACATCAATTTGCGCACATTTTACTGCATCCTTTTCTGTCATCAGTATCAGTTCGGCGTTCGAGTCATCGAAGCTGCGTGCTGAAAATTCATGGTGATCATCCAGCGCTTGTGACGCAAATTGCAGACCTTCATTTCGCAGACTTGCGAAAAAGCGTTCTGGATTCCCGATGCCAGCTACTGCGAGAATGTGCTTACCTTGCATCAACTGGGTCGCCATGGTCTGCTCTGGCTCGCGCAAGGAATATGGTGTCTTTAATTGCAATTGCATACGAATTGCATCGTCGGCTACGCCGGGAGGAACACAATTCAAGCCCGCATTGAGTACGGTAAAGTCGCGCCGACGCACCGCCGTTTCACGCAATGGCCCCGCCGGTAGCGTCCATCCATTTCCCACACCGCGCTGGTCAAATAAGACGATTTCGATATCCCGTTGCAACGCGTAGTGCTGCAAACCATCATCGGAGATCAGCACATTCACTTGCGGATGGCGGCCTAACAGTGCCTGCGCAGTACTAACGCGATCACGCCCAACGAACACGGGGCAACCGGTTTTCGTAGCGATAAGCAATGGCTCATCACCCACCTCCGTAGCCAACGCCGCTGACGTAACTTCAAGCACCTGCTCGGCCGCCCCATAGCCTCGTGAAATAACACCCGGGCGCCAGCCCGCTTGCGAAAATTGTTGCGCAAGCCAAATAACGAGAGGAGTTTTTCCCGTTCCACCCACGAATATATTGCCCACGATGATGACGGGGACAGGCAAGCGTGTTGATCTTTTATAGCCCATCAAAAATAGGGCGAAGCGGAAATTGACGAGGATGTTGAATATGGCAGCTATCGGCCACATGAATCGGGCGAACCAGCCGCGTCGCATCCATGCACGCATTAAGAATGATTCGAACTTTGCGCGCAAACTAGTCCTCAGATCTCTATAGAATTACATATACTGGCAAGAGTACGTCATTTTTTAACACCAATCCGCCCGCATATTAGGCGCACTAAGCAACAAAAAAACACATACTCCCGCCTTTTTACAAAATTACTTCGACTTACCTGAGCCTTGCGCGGCAAAAGTCACCTTCGCCAGCCCAGCAATGCGTGCTGCTTCAAGCACATCGATAACGGACTGGTGTGTCGCCGCCCGATCCGCATTGATGATCACCACAGGATCCAACTGCGCCCCGCCCTTCGCTGCTTCTAAGGCGCCAGCCGCTTGTTTTAAGTCGTTTGCCAAGGTGTTCGTATCGAGAAAACTAATCGGCTGATTATTAATCTTGTAGCGACCTTGTGCATCGATGCCAATTTCGATTTGATTCGGTTTGTCTTGCGCTTTTTCCGCATCCGCGGTGGGAAGGGTAATTTGCAACTCGGTGAACCTGCTATAGGTCGTCGTGACCATTAAGAAGATCAAAATCACCAACAGCACATCGATAAACGGAATCAAATTGATCTCAGGGTCTTCACGCCCCTGTCCTTTGCGAAAATTCATCTTATTTTCTCGCGTTATGAACGGTATCAACGAATTTGACCGCTTGCTGTTCCATGTCAACCACCAAACTATCGACCAAGGCGCGGAAATGGCGGTAAAAAATCAAAGCTGGCATCGCAATTAACAGGCCAAAACCCGTGTTATACAGCGCCACCGAAATACCATGCGCCAACTGCGCGGGGTTCGCACCCGATGCGTTTTGTGAGCCAAAAATTTCTATCATCCCGACTACTGTGCCAAACAAACCCATCAGCGGCGCCAAGGAAGCAATGGTGCCTAAGGTCGTCAAGAAGCGCTCCAACTCATGCGCGACGGCGCTGCCCGCCTCTTCAATTGATTCCTTCATGACTTCACGTGGCGCGTTCACATTGCGCAACCCTGCTGCCAAGACGCGACCAAGTGGGGAATTGCTCGCCAATTGATCAATCACTTCTTGCTTCACCTTGCCAGCGTGATACACGCGTATGACCTCCGCAAGCAGAGTCTTTGGCAAAATCCGCTCACGCCTTAAAGATAAGGTCCGTTCTATGATGAGGGTTAAAGCAACTACGGATGCAACTAACAACAGGTAAATAGGCCAACCTGCGGCTTGAATAATGGCTAACAAATGACACTCCTTAAGGACCTTGAAATCTTGAAACCACTGAAATTGAGGACGTACCCAAAATTGGGTTGGCTAGGCGAAGCAACAACGCCAACGTCGGTTTTGCGTAAGTCCTAAAATTGAGTCAACGCAGCAATGTAGCCTGTTGTGTTCTGTCGGGCAAGTCAATGCGCATTGTTTTTAATGACGAAGTAGGAAAACCTAGCTGACTCAATGGCGAAAGCAAAATTTTACCGAATTGTGGACAACCAGCGGCATTTCAAGCAAATAGCAGACGAAAAAGCGCCCAACTTTTAAATTAAATAGAAATCCACAAAAACGCCCGCCAGCCGCAAAGCCATAGCTGGCAACACAATTAACACCACAGCAATTTTGCGGCGCACAAATTAACTTCAAGGCAAGTCGAAAAAAGTTTTGCACTGATTTTGTGGATAACTTTGTGCAGAACCTGCTGCAAAGTCGACAAGTCCTTGATTTTAAGCGGCAAAACTTCGCTGCAAGAAAAAGCAGCAGCAAGCGCAACAGAAGTAATTCCATTTCCAAATCACTTGTGTCTAGGCGACGAGCC
Source organism: uncultured Burkholderiaceae bacterium (assembly GCA_964411965.1). GTDB lineage: Bacteria > Pseudomonadota > Gammaproteobacteria > Burkholderiales > Burkholderiaceae_D > Undibacterium. Next base: position 85 of record CAYPNW010000098.1, on the reverse strand, counting down.
GCAGACAGTGCTATAGCACGGCAAGGCGAGGGCAACAACGACACGATAGCTTTAGAAATGGAATAAAACATTGTCATTTAGTTCT
>CAYPNW010000097.1:2443-9416 GCA_964411965.1 uncultured Burkholderiaceae bacterium | reverse complement strand
TAACTCTAGTTGACGGAAAAAATCTCTACCAAATAAAAACGGCTCTCACTGAGGAGAGCCGCTTGTATTCTACTGGTGCCGAGAGCCGGAATCGAACCGGCACGCCTTGCAGCGCGGGATTTTGAGTCCCGTGCGTCTACCTATTCCGCCATCTCGGCAACGCAAGCGAGAAGTATGACATAGCGTGCTTGCTTTTGCAAGTCTTGGCTTAGAAAAAATTGGCTAAACAGTTTCGTTTTTATTTTGATACTCGCTTTTTATACAGCGAAAAAAGTTCGTCTTTGTCCGATGCGCGATGTCCTTGCCACACCAACTCCCACGTGCCTTCGCGAGTTTTTTCGGCAGGGATTTGTGCGCTTGTTTTTTGTCTGCGATTACTTTGCAACAGATACCAATCGCACTCTCTTTCGCTAAAACTGGCGAAACGCAATTGCCCGAAATAGGCAAACGATGCACGTTGTGATGAGCCAGCATTGCTATCGATACAGATGTAAGGCAGCGTGAGTTGTTGCGCCATTTCTGCAGAAACGGGAGCGTAGGTGATGCGGTGGTTGATGAGCGGTAGCCACAAGGTCAGCAGTAGAAGCCACGTCAAAATAACGCCACCGCTCGACAGTACGACAGCGCGCCACAGTACCGTGGGTTGGCGTGAGATGCGCCAAAAAACCAAACGAAACCAAGCGGCGCTAAACAGCAGGCCGATGATTAATCCGATGTAATTGACGTCAGCTTGGAAGCCTGGTGCCCAACTCATAATGCGTTTATGCATCGTGCCCGGCCAGCCACTCATTTCTGCGAACCAGCCGAACCAAATGAGGGCAGCGATACCAGTAAACACCATGACAGAAAACCAATCAACAGCGTTGATCGCGCTTCGCTTCATGGTTGGTAAGCCGAATGCCGCCAAAATCGCAAGCGGTGGCAGCATGGGTAACAAAATGCCTTCTTCCGAGTGATGGTTAATTAGCGCCAAACCAACTGCTGCAATGAGAAACGCCAAGGGCAATGAAATATGCAGGGCACGCTCTTGTTTGCGCCATGCGTAGATTGCCCATGCGGCGAATGGCCATGCGGGCCAAGCAAACCAAGGCGTGTAGCGGAAAAAATACGCTAGGCTCTTTATGTTTGGGAGTGCGATTTGCTCCAAATTCCAATTCATCCACGCTTCGTAAGGCGAGCTGTTGAATGGATGAAAGTAGGCAATCGCCATAAGCCATGCGGAGCCAACCAGTAATGCGCTAGGGAGAGTGACGCAAAGGAGATAGCGTTTCAGATTTTGCTTGCGATACGTGGCAAGAGCGCACAACGCAAGAAGTAAGCCTAAGGGCAAAACCCATCCACGCGTGAGGGCGAGCAAGCCAAGTGCTACACCAAGTTGAATCGCACGCCGCTTCGGTTCTGTTTCGTCAAAAAAGCGTACACACAAATACATGACGAATGCGATTAAGGAAATTTGCAAAGACTCTGCGCTGGTTTCATGACTGCGCAAGAGTAGACCTAAGCAGCCAAGGTAAATTAACAGTGCGCCATCGGCTAAAGTGCGGCCAAAATCGTAGGCTTCTGGTTGTCCGCCAAACGCCAATTTGAGGGGCTGCGCTTCGGTGCGGCGGCCCAATAAAAACGTGGTGTACCAGACCGAGGTGGCACCCACCATAAAGAATAGAACGGTGGAAATGCGCGCAGCCATTGGGTCGCCAAGCAACCAGCCAAATAAATGGATGCATAGCGCGCCCAGCCAAAATGCGAGTGGTCCTTCTTCGGGCATGGGCATGCCCACAATGTGCGGCCACAGCCAATCATTAATGCCGCCGTGCGCCATAGTCCACATAATGCCAAAGCCGGACGCATCTTCGCCTTTCCATGGGTCCCTGCCGATGACGCCGGGCAAAATATAAAGCAAACATAAGGCGATGATGCCCCAGCGTGGAAGCGCGATCGTAGCTGAGGCGGGGAGACGGACTGGCTTCATTGATTGATGGCAGATTGAGGTAGGGTAAATACTAACAAAAAAGACAGCCGAAGCTGTCTTTATTATTTTCCCCCGACACGGTGTGACGGGGAAAGCAGGGCGACGATTGTGACGTCTGGTGCGAAAAATTGTCGTTTGCCGCGTGCGCCAGCAAACTCGATAATTATTCTGCGACCGATGTCTTGGAACCAACCGTGCCGAACTTCTTGCGGAATTTATCCACGCGACCAGCGGTATCAACAATCTTGTGTTTGCCAGTGTAGAAAGGATGAGATTCTGCTGAAACCTCGATCTTTACCAATGGGTATTCTTTGCCTTCGAATTCCATTTTGTCACGCGTATTGATGGTCGAACGTGTGATGAATTTGAAGTCGTTTGAAACGTCGTGGAACAAAACTTCACGATAATTTGGGTGTATGCCGTCTTTCATAATTGCCTCTAAAAAGTATCGGTAGCCAATACGCACTTCGTCGGTCGTCTTGCTTCGTGACCCGATTGCTTATCACTTGCCTGTTAAAAATTTGGTGTTGGCGGATAGCCAAGCCCATGATTATACTACGAAAAGTTGGATTTACTGAACCCAATTTTTGTCGCGGCTTTGAATGCCAGGGGTTTTTTGGGAATGGGGAGCGCAAGCGTACTTGATTCTTATTCCATTTCCAAATCAATTGTGTCTAGGCGACGAGCCGCAGACAGTGCTGTAGCACGGCAAGGCGAAGGCAACAACGACACGATTGATTTAGAAATGAAATTAAAGTGCGTTGATTTTGTTATACTGGTCATGAGTAATATTTAAGGGTGCTTTAAATCAAAGCGCAAATTGGGTAAAAAATTTAAAAAATATGGGAGTATGCAATTTCGGCTTACATCCCTGCGCGAAGCAAACAACTAAGAGAAAAATCAATGGCAACTGTGCAAATTGGCATGAGCACCCTGTTACAAGTCTTGGAAGTCGCTGGGGTGGTTGCGTTTGCCAGTTCGGGCTTGATAGAAGCGCGCAATAAGAAAATGGATGCTGTCGGGGTGTTCACAGTGGCGTTCATCACTGCATTTGGTGGCGGTACCTTGCGGGATTTGTTGTTAGACCGCAGGCCGCTCTTTTGGGTGCAGCATCAGGAATACATCATCTTGATATTTGCCATGGCCCTATTGGCGATACCTTTGTTAAAGCATTTGCGTTTTTCCGTGGCAGAAAGTCTGATCGTTTACGTCGATGCCTTGGGCTTGGGCTTGTTTAGCGTGACCGGTACTTCGTTAGCAGTCGATGCTGGCATGCCGGTGGTGGTTTGCGTGATGATGGGCGTGATCACGGGCATTTTTGGCGGCGTGCTACGCGATATTATCTGCAATGAAATTCCGCTCGTATTCCGACGAGGTCAACTGTATGCGACTTGTTCGTTTGTGGGCTGTTGGGTTTTTTTGGCGCTTGACCACGTGCAATCGACCCAGGCGCTCGCCTTGGCTGGCGGCATTTTGATGACCTTCGTGATGCGGGTGATTGCGATTCGCTTTAACCTAAAGTTGCCTAGTTAAGCGCCGTTTTTTGACATACCAAGAAATTATTTTTTACGCGGCGGTTTGGCCACCAAGCCTGCCAAGAACAACTCTACCATCGCTTCCGCATGTTGAGCCAAGTCGTAGGCTTCTGGCTCTAAAGACCATTCATGTAAAAGGCCAACTAAAAAGCCATGGGTTGCCTGCATCGCAATAAAAGTGTCGGTATCTGCGGGAAGTTGGCCTTGCTTAACTGCTTCGGCGATGAGCGTGTCCATTTGCGATAAGCATTCTGTTCGCTTCTCCTGTTCCTGCAGAAACATTGCGAGGTCTTGGGTTTTTTCGCAACGGTGAAAGATAATTTCAAATACTTTTCTTTGCCGCTCATCTTGCGCGACGTTTTTTAAGAGCTGTATCGACAACTGCTTGAGCGATGCTAATGGATCAACAGAATGGGCGAGGTAGATCGCTTGATATAGCGCATCCATAGGCAAAAATGCTCGATCGCACAGTGCCTGAAAAAGTGCCGCCTTGTCTTTAAAGTGCCAATAAATCGCGCCGCGCGTTAGTGCCGCAGCATTAGCCACATCGTTGAGTGTGGTGTGGGTAACACCTTTTTCGCGAAATACATGTTCTGCTGCGTCGAGTAATGCCGCGTACGTCGCTTGGCTTTCCTCTTTGGTTTTTCGTGCCATAGTCAGTTTGTTCGGTGTGAAAGTTCTTCGTCAACTCGGTAGTCTAGTTCGCCACGGTTTTTCTAACATTTTTTATTGGATCTAGCGCAACGTCGCGCTGCTTACGATGGTGATTCGTAGTCTTTACGTCTCGTTTTAATTATTAAAATGTGGGAGTATCTATAATTTTATGGTGTTTTTCGCCTCATTAATATGGGTGTAAATAATATACCTAATTGAGTATGCAAATTTATAGGGCGCAGACAGCGTTTAATTGATTCTGGCAAAATGGCCGAAGCCAACTCGTTATTCCATTTCTAAAGCTATCGTGCCGTTGTTGCCTTCGCCTTGCCGTGCCACAGCACTGTCTGCGGCTCGTCGCCTAGACACAATTGATTTGGAAACGGAATTAGAAATGATGCCTCAATTTTTTATTCAGAAATTTCTCTCCTGATCACGCTCTTCGTTTCTCGGAATTGCGTAGAATTCGGCAAGAATTTTACAAACATTCATGAATGTATATAATGGCAGTCCCTCTTCTTATTGCAAAGAGAAAGCGATCTATGCGAATCACATCCCCCCCGAATAAAAAAAGCCAAAGCGGCCTCATCAGTACCATCGTGCCCAACACTCGACTAATGCGAATTGCTGTGGCGAGTGCTTTTGCTGCGATGACCTTGGGGCTCGCAGCCTGTAATAAGGCGGAGACGGGCGGTGCGCCTCCCGGCGGCTTTCCACCACCAGAGGTGAACGTTGTGACAGTACAGCCGCGTGATTTGGGAATGAGTTTTGAATACCCAGGGCAAACTGCAGGGTCGCAAGAGACCGAAGTGCGTGCCCGAATATCCGGCATTATTGACAAGCGCTTGTACGAAGAGGGCTCGCGTGTGAAGGCGGGTGCGGTGCTGTTCCAGATCGACCCAGCCAATTATCAAACGCAGTTTGCCTCGCTCGAAGCGGCCGTCGCAGTCAGCGAAGCAAAGTGGAATCAAGCAAAGCGCGAATACGCCCGTCTCGCGCCACTTGCGCAAGAAAAAGCGATTAGCCAAAAAGAGTTTGATGACGCGAAATCTAATCTCGAAAGTACCGAAGCAAGTTTGAAACAGTCACGCGCGCAAATGGCTGAAGCGAAGTTGAATTTGGGTTACACACGCGTGATTGCGCCGATTTCTGGAGTAACGGGCGTGGCGGCAAAATCAAACGGTAACTTGGTGACAACCACAGATAGTTTGCTCACCACCATCGTGCAAACCGACCCTCTGTACATTAATTTCAGCGTGCCAGAAGCGGATTTCCTTAAGTTGAATAAAGAAGTGGGAGCGGGCAATCTAAGTGTTCCCAGCACGCGCAGCAGCAATGGCAGCATAGGCTTCGAAGTGAGTTTGAAGTTGGCGGACGGAAGCGTGTTCCCAACTAAGGGGAAGATGAATTTTGTGAGCGAGAGAATCAACTCCAATACGGGTGGTTTTGATGCGCGGGCACAAGTCCCAAACCCTGATGGCAGTTTACGTCCTGGGCAATTCGTGCGCGTCATTTTGAATGGCGCCACCCGCAAAGCGGCACTGGCAGTTCCACAGCGTGCGGTGATCGATTCACAAATGGGGAAATTGGTGTTTACCGTTTCGCCAGAAAACAAATTGGTACCCAAACCAGTCGAGTTAGACGCGTGGTTGAATGGAGAATGGGTCGTCACCAAGGGTTTGCAAAAAGGTGATCGCGTGATGGTGGATGGCGTCATTAAAGCGCATACGCCGGGCATGGTGGTAACGCCAGCGGTCTTAGATGCCAATACGGCAGCGCATCCGCCGCAGGCCGCTGCACCGAGCGCAGGGGCGCCTCCTGCGAAGACCGCAGAACCGGCAAAAACGGGCGCTCATTAACGCGTTCGCGCATGCATTCGGCTCGGCTTTTTGTGATGAGCGGTTTGCCCAAATTAGCCGAATAACGACGCTGTCAGACCCACAAAGGATATCTGCATGTTCTCCAAATTTTTTATCGATCGACCGATTTTCGCGAGTGTTTTATCGTTGATTATCGTTCTCGCAGGCTTAGCCGCCTTGCGCATTCTGCCAATATCTCGTTACCCCGAAATTTCTCCGCCGGTTGTCAGTGTCACAGCGTTTTACCCCGGTGCTTCAGCCGAAGTGGTGGAGCGTACCGTCGCTGCGCCAATTGAAGAACAAATCAATGGCATTGAAAACTTGTTGTACATGGATTCGGTATCGTCCGCGGACGGGCGGGTGACCATCAATGTCACGTTCGAAGTGGGCACCAATTTAGATATCGCTGCGGTGAACGTCAACAATCGTGTACGTCAAGCTGATGCGAAATTACCGCAAGAAGTTAGGCGGCAAGGCGTTACGGTGGCAAAAAGTTCGGCGAACTTTCTCGTCGTTGCGGCGCTGTATTCGCCGGACAATCGTTATGACACTTTGTTCTTGTCCAACTACATCACGCAAAACGTGCTCGACCCTTTAAAGCGCGTGCCGGGAACCACCAACGTGGGCATTATTGGCGGCAAAGATTACTCGATGCAAGTGTGGTTGCGGCCAGATCGTATGGCGCAATTGGGCATTACTGTTGGGGATGTCGCTAGCGCGATTAACGAACAAAATGCGCAATATGCGGCAGGTAAAATCGGCGCACCACCAAATAATACGGAAGAACTCACCATGACAGTGACCGCCAAAGGGCGGCTGTTAGAGCCGGAAGAATTTGGCAACATCTTGATTAAGGTCGGCAAGAACGGTGGGGCGATTCGGGTGCGCGACGTGGCACGAGTGGAGCTTGGTGCGAAAGATTACAACTTCAATGGCCGCATCAACGGACATCCATC
>CAYPNW010000097.1:0-2343 GCA_964411965.1 uncultured Burkholderiaceae bacterium | reverse complement strand
TGGAGCTTGGTGCGAAAGATTACAACTTCAATGGCCGCATCAACGGACATCCATCAGCGAACATTCGGATATTTTTACAAACGGGTGCGAACGCGATTCAAACCCGCAAAGCGGTGGAAAAAACGCTGCAAGAACTAAAAGAAAACTTCCCCGAGGGCATGACTTACGCAACCCCTTACGACACCACACCCTTCGTCACAGAATCCATCGCCGAGGTGTTAAAAACCCTAGGCGAAGCGATGATTCTGGTGTTTATCGTGGTGTATTTGTTTTTGCAAAGTTGGCGTGCGACGATTATCCCCACGATTGCTGTTCCCGTCTCCTTAATTGGCACCATGGCAGGTCTGCATTTGCTCGGCTACAGCATCAATACCTTGACATTGTTCGGTATGGTTTTAGCGATTGGTATCGTGGTCGATGATGCGATTGTGGTGCTAGAAAACGTTGAACGCCTGATGAATGAAGAGGGCATGACACCGAGAGATGCGGCGATCAAAGCCATGCATGAGGTAACAGGGCCGGTGGTTGCGATTGTTTTAGTGCTGGTTGCCGCGTTTGGTCCTATCGCGTTTTTGGGCGGCTTAGCTGGTGAGTTGTATCGGCAGTTTTCTGTCACGATTTCTATTGCGGTGATTTTGTCTGGCTTTGTTGCGCTCACACTCACACCTGCAATGTGCGCGCTTTTGTTGAAACCCGGATCAGAAAATCACAATCGTTTCTTCACCTGGTTTAACGCAGCATTTTTGCGCTTAACCAAGCGGTATACGAATGGCGTCACCTTCATTTTGAAGCGCGCAATGTTGGGTATTTTCTTGTTTGGCGGCATGGTCGCTTTGACTGGTGTCCTCTGGAAAGCCGTGCCTAGCGGTTTGGTTCCAGACGAAGATCAAGGTTACTTTTTAGGGGCGGCGATCTTGCCTGAGGGCGCTTCCTTGGCTCGCACCGATGCCATGGTTAAGCAAATTGAGGCTATTCAAGAAAAGAACCCGGAGATCGCCACGCGTTTCGCTTTGGTGGGATTAGATTTCTTAGGAGGTGGTGGCTTGAAATCTTCCACTGCCACCATGTTTTTCCCGCTGAAGCCTTGGGACGAACGGACAAAATCTGCGAAGCAATTGGTAGGTGAAAGCTTTATGAAAACTGGCGGAATCAAAGAAGGTTTGCCCTTATTTTTCGCGCCGCCGTCCATTCAAGGTTTAGGGCAAACAGGAGGTTTTGAATTTTATTTGCAAAACAAAGGCGAAGGAGGCGTGCGTCGCTTAGCGCAAATCTTGCCATTATTGATTGCTGAGGCAGAAAAACAGCCTGAATTGGCTGGCGTAAAAACTTTGTGGCAGGCTAACTCACCACAGCTTTACGTGGATGTCGATAATGAAAAGGCGCGTTCACTTGGGGTCGTGCTTTCCGATGTGTACAACACCTTGGCAGCCACCTTGGGCAGCTATTATGTGAATGACTTTAATAAAAACGGGCGCATCTACAACGTTCAATTACAGGCGGAAGGGCAGTTCCGTGCAAAACCTGAAGACATCGGCAATCTCTATGTGCGGTCGACCACCGGGCAAATGATTCCTGTGCGGGCATTCACGACGGTGAAATTTGTCTCAGGCCCAGATTCGGTGCAGCACTTTAATGCCTTACCCGCGATTAAATTATTGGGCGATGCGAAGCCAGGTTTTAGCTCAGGCCAAGCGATTGCTGCGATGGAAAAAGCGGCCAAGAAAGTGCTACCGTCAGACATGCAATATGACTGGGGCGGAGCGTCGTTTCAAGAAAAACGCAGTAGTAGTGCGTCTGGTATTGCGCTTGGTGCCGGCGTTGTAATGATCTTTTTGATTCTCGCCGCGCAGTACGAAAAATGGTCACTGCCTTTCTCGGTATTGTTGGCCATGCCTTTCGGAATTTTCGGCGCATTGTTGGCGGTGTATTTGCGACATTTTAATAATGACGTGTATTTCCAAATTGGTTTAGTTACTTTGCTGGGGCTGTCGGCTAAAAATGCGATTTTGATTGTCGAGTTTGCTGTACTTAAAGTGCATGAAGGGTTTGCGCCAGTTGCTGCGGTAGTTGAGGCAGCACGCCTGCGCTTCCGCCCTATTTTAATGACTTCGCTCGCATTTATTTTGGGCGTGGTGCCATTGGCATTCTCATCTGGTGCAGGTGCTGCTGCCCGTCAGTCCTTAGGCAATGGTGTACTTGGCGGCATGATGGCGGCGACCTTCTTGGCGATATTCTTTGTGCCTTTGTTTTTTAAATTGATCAACGACAAACGCATCAGGACGACGGAGGAAGATTTCCATCACCCCGAACCTAAAAAGCCTTTGCAAGAAAAAGAGACGCGAG
>CAYPNW010000096.1:2814-9474 GCA_964411965.1 uncultured Burkholderiaceae bacterium | reverse complement strand
CTTTTGTGTTTGTTCGCATGCATAGGCTTAACGCCCATCTTGTTCGCAAAGGACAATGACGCGCAAGAAATTCAACATGCCTTGGTACGCATGCAGCAGGCGGCCAAAAAATTGAATTACTCGGGTACGTTCGTGTATCAGCAAGCTAACCAAATCCGTACTTCTCGCATTACACATGTATTTGACGGGCAGGATGAGTTTGAAAAATTAGAATTGTTGGACGGCATTCCGAAAGAGTTTATTCGTAGAAATGATGTGGTGACTTGCTACTTGCCGGATACGAAAACCATCCAAGTTGAACGCAATGTGACGCAAGAAGCATTTCCGGCGCTGCTTAATACAACGCCAAAGTCGTTGAATGCGGGTTACCTCATTCGCAAAGCGGAAATGAGTCGCGTCGCGGGTACCGATTGCCAAACCCTGAGTTTTGAGCCGAAAGATAGCTATCGCTTTGGTTACCGGCTATGCATAGATTTGGTAACGGGCTTGTTGTTGCGCGCCCAAACCATCGACATGAAAAATGAAGTCATCGAGCAGATTGCCTTTACGCAACTAAGTTTTGGTGACGTGGACAAGTCGGCAATTCAGACCAGTTTTTCTCATGTCGGCCATTGGCGCACAGACAATGTCACGGTGCAAAGTAAAGCCCAATCAGGCTGGGAATTAAAATTTTTACCGATTGGCTTTAAAAAAACACGTGAAATTAAGCGAAGCATCCCCATTTCTCTGCATGCGCCTGATGCACCAGCAAGTACTAACACTGCCTCGGGGGCTGCGACAGCGGTGGCAAAGCCAGAATTGGCACGCCAACAGCAAGTCGTACAAATGATTTTCTCTGATGGTCTTTCTGCTTTTTCTGTGTTCATCGAACCCGCAAGTGCCGGGCGCGTTGAGGGAAGCCTACAGCAAGGAGCAGTGACAATTATGGGGAAACGCCAAGGCGATTACTGGCTCACTGTGGTCGGTGAGGTTCCTTTTGTAGCAATCAAAGAAGTGATTAACTCGATTGAATTTAAACCTAGGTAATTGAAATATCATGAAAACTTCGACTTCCTTTCCTATTAGAAAATTGATCTCGACTCTCATGGTGAGTGCGGGATTCTTGGCGCTCGCGCCGCTTAGTGTCATTGCTGTACCGTCTGCGGCGGTGGCTGCTCCCGCCGCCGGTGCGGTGGCTGGGCTGCCAGATTTCACTGAATTGGTGGAAAAAAGCGGCCCGGCTGTGGTCAATATCCGGACGACCGAGAAAGTACAAGTTGGGCGAAATCAAGGCGGATTCGATGAAGATCAAGCAGAATTATTCCGTCGCTTTTTCGGCATCCCCCTTCCTCGTCAACAACCGCAGCCAGCACCACGCGGACGCCGCCAGGCACCACAACAACAGGAAGAAGAGGTGCCACGTGGCATCGGTTCTGGCTTCATTGTGTCGCCAGATGGCTTTATCCTCACCAACACACACGTCGTTGAAGGCGCGTCTGAAGTTTATGTGAAGCTCACCGATAAGCGTGAATTCAAAGCAAAAGTGATTGGTACAGACAAACGCACAGACGTTGCCGTTCTCAAAATCGAAGGCAGCAAATTGCCCAGCTTAAAAATGGGTGATTCTGACAAAATCAAAGCGGGTGAATGGGTGATTGCAATCGGTTCACCGTTTGATCTCGATAACACCGTCACGGCAGGCATCATTTCTGCCAAAGCACGGGATACGGGGGATTTCTTACCTCTAATACAAACCGACGTTGCCGTGAACCCAGGTAATTCGGGCGGTCCTTTGATCAATATGCGCGGTGAAGTTATCGGCATCAACTCGCAAATTTACAGCCGTTCTGGCGGCTACATGGGTATTTCATTTGCGATACCCATTGACGAAGCGATGCGTGTTGCTGACCAGCTCAAAACCTCAGGCAAAGTCAGCCGCGGACGCATAGGTGTGGAAATCGGCGGCTTAACCAAAGAAGTCGCTGAATCGCTCGGTCTGAAGAACGCGCAAGGCGCTGTCGTGGTGCGGATTGAGAATGGTAGTCCAGCAGAAAAGGCAGGCGTGCAGGTGGGCGACGTGATCTTGAAATTGAACGGCAACGTGGTTGAAAAATCCGCTGATTTGCCACGTTTGGTCGGCGCAACAAAGCCAGGTAGCAAGAACACCTTATCAATTTGGCGAAAAGGCGCGGCGCGCGATTTGACAATTACCGTTGGTGAAACGGATGCCGACAATAAAGTTGCGCAAAAATCAGATAAGAAGGGTAAGAAGGATTTAGCCAGCAATGTGTTGGGTTTAGCAGTGGGCGATTTGACGGACGCGCAGCGCAAAGAAATGCCAGGCGGTGTGGGCGTTGTGATCGAAGGCGTAGATGGCGCGGCTGCATTAGCTGGCTTAGAAGCGGGTGACGTGATCTTGACGATGAATAATGTCGATATCAAAGACGCCAAACAGTTCAATGCTTTAGTAAGCAAATTGGACACCAAAAAAGCCGTTGTGTTGTTGGTGAGACGCGATAACGTGACGCAGTTTGTTTCTATACGTCCGATCGCACCTTAGAGGTGATGTAAACAAGCTTTAGCTTTTGCAGAAATGCCCACCGTCTTGGTGGGCATTTTTTTTCGCTTAGCAGACTCTGCTCGACTTATAATCCGTCCTTGCCTAGACGAACTTCTATCGCCATTTTATCTTTGCTGAATTGGCTGTTTTCAGATTGAGTGTTAATCCAAATCGAGGTTCACATAGCGAAGGAAAACAAACCTCTCAACACAGAGACACAGAGGCACAGAGGAAAAACGAAGATAAGAACAACGGTGTTTTGCTTTTCTCTGTGACTCTTTCGTAAAGTCTTGCTTTACCCTTTTTTGAGAGGTTTCGATCTTTTCATTAGCAATGAACTTCATCAACACCCGAGCTGAACATAGCAGCTAAATGCCTATACTCTAATTAGTATATTTTTGATGCGCATATAATGAAAGCGGAAGCCGTGCATTTAATTTTATTTTTCTGGCAGTATCTAATTTTCTCTTCACCTTCATGATTGAATTTGTTCTTTATTCGCGAAGTTACTGCCATCTCTGTGACGATATGCTGACGCAATTACGGCAGTACCAGAGCCAAGCCACGTTCAACGTGGAGGTGCGCGATGTTGATGCCGATGAGAGCTTACTCGCGCAGTATGATGAGTTGGTGCCCGTCTTAGTTGGAAAAAAGGTCGGGACGGCAGCGGTAGAAATCTGTCATTACTTTCTCGATCACGAACGATTACAGGCGTTCTTACATGGCTAAAGCGCGTCCTAGCGAAAGTGTAGACTTGTTTCCGCCGACGACATTTGGCGAGACCAGCGATATCATTTGCGGTGTTGATGAGGCGGGCCGTGGCCCATTAGCGGGGCCGGTGATGGCGGCAGCGGTAATTCTTGATCCCGCTCATCCCATTGATGGTTTGCGCGACTCAAAAAAACTCTCCGCCTCACAACGCGAGGCGCTTGCGATTGAGATCAAACAGCACGCTCTTGCTTGGTCAGTGGCGCAATGCTCGGAAGCGGAGATCGATACGCTCAATATCTTGCAAGCAAGCCTGTTGGCCATGCGTCGTGCAGTTGAAGCGCTCAGCATGACGCCAACCTTAGCTTTAATCGATGGCAACCGCTGCCCCGTAATGGCGGTGCGGTCTGAAGCCATCGTTAAGGGCGACGATAAAGTGCCAGCCATTTCTGCTGCCTCCATTTTGGCCAAAACCGCGCGTGACGAGGCTTTGGTGCATTTACATCTTCAGTACCCGCAATACGCATTTGATCAACATAAAGGTTACCCAACCGCGCTACATTTAGCCCGTTTGCGTGAATTTGGCGTATCGCCAGTTCACAGAAAATCGTACGCGCCCGTGCGCGCCGTGTTGGCGCTAGAAGAACCGTCCCGCAAAAGTGGCGTGAAAGCGATTAAGGATTAAGTCCATGAAACATATTAGCTCGCGGGACAATCCGCAGTTCAAAGAACTCAAGCATCTCGCAACCAGCTCGCAGGCACGACGTCGGGAGCGTAAGACGCTGTTAGATGGCGCGCATTTGTGCCAAGCCTACTGGCAGCACCTTGGTGCGCCGCTCCTGTGCGTGGTAGCAGAAAGCAGTGTTCAACACGCCGAAGTCGCTGACTTGCTCAGTTTATGTGAGAACGAGAATGTCCTCAGTCTTTGCCTAGGTGATGCCTTGTACCAGCAAGTGAGCCAAGTAGAAAACGGCATTGGCATTCTTTTCCTTATCGCAACGCCAGAGGCGATATTGCCAGGCTCTTTTTCGGCCACAGCGGTGGCATTGGATAACTTGCAAGATCCGGGCAATATGGGCTCAATTTTGCGCAGCGCGGCGGCTGCTGGAATTCGCGATATCTTGTGTAGCCACGGGACGGTTTCGGCATGGTCGCCGAAGGTGATGCGTGCCGGAATGGGCGCGCACTTTCTGCTCAATATTATTGAGAGCATCGATTTATCAAGCGCCTTGCAAGCCACAAAGACGCCAATTTTAGCGACCAGCTCGCACGCACAAAAAACCATTTATCAGGCGAATTTAAATCAGACAGTGATTTGGTTGTTTGGGCATGAAGGGCAGGGGGTTTCCGATGAATTATTGGCATTGGCAACACAGACTGTCACCATTCCACAGCGTCCAGAAATTGAATCACTCAATGTCGCCGCCAGTGCGGCAATTTGCTTTTTTGAGCAAGTAAGGCAAAAGGCGCATTGTTAGGTTTTCGATATACTCCCCTATTTTTTGTAGCACTTTCTTATTTGCGCTCATGAATAAAGCGCATTGGGCTTCTATTCGACGTTACTGGTTATAGTATTGGCGATTTGCTAGAAAAAGAACAAAGAATTTTTACCAACACTAGCGCGTATCGCAGGCGACATGTTGTTCCTCTCCATTTTTTCATCTCGTCAACACCCGATTAGATTTTCTTTTGGAAGATCGTCGTATTTGCGCCAAGCGACTTGTACCGTTCAGTCGCAGCAATGCTACCAATTTGAATAAGATAACTTGCACAATTCATCGGGTAAAGCCTATAATAATAGCGTCAGGTTTTCTGCGTAATGCGGATTTAACGCGGTTAGCTTGTTGATTTACTTGGTTAGAAACAGCATTCAGAATGCTGGTCAAAGAACAACGCGTTCAACGATAGCTATTGCACGCTTGCTGCATGAAGTTTTTTCGCTTTCCGCTTTTTCACGTAAGTTTCCCACAGGAGTTGCCATGAAAAATGTACTTATGAGTTGTATCGTCTTTGGTATCACAAACGCGGTTATACCGGCGTCCGCCCAGCTAACTAATGCACCGCCCACCTTGGCGGAGCCACTGCTTAGAGTGCCAACGGTTGATTATCGGAAAGAATGGGTGCAGCTTGGTCAATTTTCCGTCTTGGCTGCCAAGCCTCAGGACGGCGCAAAAGAAATTCACACCACCTTTACAGAACGAAAAAATGTGGATGCTTTTCTAAAGGACGGTAAATTCCCTGACGGCACCATTATTGTGAAAGATGTTTGGGGTACCAAGACCGAAGCTTTAACAACGGGCACCGTCAGTTATTCCGGTGTTCTGGAAGGGCGTTTTGTGATGGTCAAAGATGCCGCAGGGAAACTGGGAAAAGGTCCGCGTTTTGGTGATGGCTGGGGTTGGGCTTTTTATAAAGGCGACGAACGTTCGATGACGATTACCGATAACTACAAAACTAATTGCATTGCTTGTCACGAACCTGCTCGCGAAACGGGACTTCTCTACACGCGTGGCTACCCAGTGTTGCGTAAGAAGTAGCAGCGGTATTTTTGTCATTGATGTTGCGTCGCTGTGACGATTTTCTAGAATGGCGACGCAATTTTCTGACCTTGGTTTTGCTTAGATCGCAGTTCAACCTCGTCGATCTCAATAAATCCGCACGTCAACCTTAATCTCTTGCAAAATCGTCGTCGAAATCTCCTCGATTGATTTTGCAGTGGACGACAACCAACGTATTCCTTCGCGCCGCATCATCGCTTCGGCTTCGTTGACTTCATAACGACAATTCTCCAACGACGCATATTTGCTGCCCGGTCGACGTTCGTTTCTAATTTCTGACAAGCGTTCTGGCGCAATACTTAAACCAAAGATTTTTCCTTTGAATTCGGGTAAGCAAGAGGGTAGTCTGCCGCGTTCAAAATCCTCAGGAATCAGCGGGTAATTGGCCGCTTTAATGCCGTATTGCATGGCTAAGTACAAAGTAGTCGGGGTTTTGCCCGAGCGGGAAACGCCCACCAAAATGACGTCCGCTTTGGCCAAGTTTTTATCCGATTGTCCATCGTCATGCGCTAAAGAAAAATTAATTGCCTCGATCCGATTTTTGTATTCTTCCGTATCAGCAATATTGTGGCTGCGTCCGACGGTGTGCGTGGACTTAATGCCCAATTCTTGCTCTAAGGGCGCTACAAACGTTTGGATCAAATCCATGTGCAGCCCTTGCGACTTAAAAACCACTGCCGACAGCTCCGCTTTCACCAAGGTTGAAAAAACGATGGGGCGATTTCCTTCGCGCTGGAACGCATCGTTAATCTTCCTCACTGCGTCATGCGCTTTATCGACGGTATCGATGAACGGCAGTCGAATTTGCTTAAACTTCAGGTCAAACTGCGTGAGCACCGAATGGCCGAAGGTTTC
>CAYPNW010000096.1:0-2714 GCA_964411965.1 uncultured Burkholderiaceae bacterium | reverse complement strand
GAATTTGCTTAAACTTCAGGTCAAACTGCGTGAGCACCGAATGGCCGAAGGTTTCCGCGGTGATGCCCGTTCCGTCAGAAACAAAAAAAACCGTACGGTTAGCTGACGGAAGTTGAGGTTGCTTGATTGTAGACATAGATAAGACGTGGTCGAAACAAGTAGGACTTACGTAAAACTGCCCCAGCGTCCTTGCGCTGCCTGGTCGTACAGAAGTACTGCCTGCGGCAGCACGCCTAGCCGGAACAATTTTGCGTAAGTCCAATTATTATTAAAAAATAGCGAAAAACAAATAATTACCAAATTTGAATCCGGCGTGGCGCCAATCCTAAGCGCTCAAGGTAAAATGTGGCATCGTATTCATTTTGCACTTACTTTGTATTTACTTTGCATTTGTTTTGTTACCGCCAACGAAGAATAACAAGAAACTGCGCGAAGACGAAGCATCATAGCGAAGCAAGGCAGCGAATCGAAACAGATTTCTTATCATCAAAACGAGGTTGTTATGACTAACGCAGCAAACGCCGAAGCAACTTATGTTGCTTCGTTTGAGCATTTACGCATGTCGGATGTGGAATCGGTCGGCGGCAAGAATGCATCTTTAGGTGAAATGATCAGCCAGTTGGCTTCGGCTGGGGTGCGGGTTCCCGGTGGTTTCGCCACGACCGCGCAAGCATTTCGCGATTTTTTATCTTACCCGCAAGCAGATGGCAAAACCTTAGCGACCCGCATCGCTGATCGTTTAGCCTCATTAGATATCGATGATGTCAAAGAATTAGCAAAGGCAGGCGCCGAAATTCGACAGTGGATTATCGAAACGCCGTTCCAGCCCCGTTTGCAAAGCGAAATTAAGACTTTCTACGACAAGCTCGTTGCAGATTCATCAGCCGAAATGTCGTTCGCCGTGCGTTCCTCGGCAACGGCAGAAGATTTGCCTGATGCCTCTTTCGCGGGACAACAAGAAACCTTTCTAAACGTCGTAGGCTTAGACAATATTCTTGACGCCATGAAGCAAGTATTTGCGTCACTGTATAACGACCGAGCAATTTCATACCGTGTGCATAAAGGATTTACCCATGCGGAAGTGGCTTTGTCTGCTGGTGTGCAGCGGATGGTGCGTTCAGATTTAGGCGCGGCAGGCGTGATGTTTACGATAGATACGGAATCTGGTTTCAAAGACGTGGTCTTCATCACCTCTAGCTATGGTTTGGGTGAGACTGTGGTGCAAGGTGCTGTGAATCCTGATGAGTTTTACGTCCATAAACCCATGTTGGAATTGGGGAAATTGCCTGTCATCCGTCGCAATATTGGCTCCAAGCTCGTCAAAATGGAATTTACTGGCGAGGCAAAAGCGGGGCGGTCAGTAAAAACGGTGGATGTACCCATTGAGCAGCGCAATCGTTATTCATTGCAAGACCAAGAAGTGGTCGAATTGGCGAAATATGCCGTGATTATCGAAAAGCATTACGGTCGCGCAATGGATATCGAATGGGGCAAAGATGGCCGCGACGGCAAGCTTTACATTTTGCAGGCACGCCCAGAGACAGTGAAGTCGCAACAGAAAGCTTCCGATGCACAGCTCAGATTTAAATTGAAAGGCTCAGGGAATGTGTTGACCTCTGGCCGTGCAATTGGTCAGAAAATTGGTGCTGGGCGTGTTCGTGTGATTCATGACCCATCTGAAATGGAGCGCGTGCAACCAGGCGATGTGTTAGTTGCGGATATGACTGACCCTAATTGGGAACCCGTCATGAAACGCGCTGCAGCGATTGTGACCAATCGCGGAGGACGCACCTGCCATGCGGCGATTATTGCGCGCGAACTAGGTGTGCCGGCGGTGGTGGGATGTGGCGATGCGACTGATATTTTAGTTGACGGCACCTTGGTCACCGTTTCATGCGCAGAAGGTGATGAAGGCAAGGTCTACGACGGTTTGTTGGAGACGGAAATCAGCGAGGAAATTCGCGGTGAGTTACCGAAATTGCCGCTGAAGATCATGTTAAACGTGGGCAATCCACAGTTAGCGTTTGATTTTCAATCAGTGCCGAACGAAGGCGTGGGTTTAGCGCGCTTGGAATTCATTATCAATAACAATATTGGTGTGCATCCAAAAGCAATTTTGGAGTATCCGAATATTGACCCTGACTTGAAAAAGGCAGTGGAGTCAGTAGCGCGCGGGCACGCGTCGCCAAAAGCGTTCTACGTCGACAAATTAGCCGAAGGCGTGGCAACCATTGCCGCAGCGTTTTGGCCAAAGAAAGTCATCGTGCGTTTGTCCGACTTTAAATCAAATGAGTATAAAAAGCTCATTGGTGGTTCGCGCTACGAGCCCGATGAAGAAAACCCAATGCTTGGTTTCCGCGGTGCGGCCCGATACCTCGCGCCTGATTTTGCTGAATCATTTGAAATGGAATGTTTAGCAATGAAACGGGTGCGTAATGACATGGGTTTGACGAATGTCGAAATCATGGTGCCCTTTGTGCGCACGCTCAAACAAGCTGAAAAGGTCGTGCATTTGCTGGCAAAAAATGGCTTAAGCCGTGGTGAAAATGGCTTACGCCTGATTATGATGTGTGAAGTGCCTTCTAACGCGATTTTGGCCGAAGAATTTCTCGAACATTTTGATGGTTTTTCGATAGGCTCAAATGACCTTACGCAACTAACTTTAGGTTTAGATCGCGATTCAGGCATGCCTTTATTGGCAGCCGATTTTGATG
>CAYPNW010000095.1:3599-9514 GCA_964411965.1 uncultured Burkholderiaceae bacterium | reverse complement strand
AGTCAGGTTTGCCCGTTTCGCACCAGATCATGTCGGCATATTCAGCATAGGCCAGTCCGCGCGAAATCGCTTGTTGTAGACCCGGCTTGGTCTTGTAGAAGCCCTCAACGGTGCGCTCGCCTGTTAAGTAAGGCTTGTCATTATCATCAATATCAGAAGTGATCAAATCTGCGGCTTCTGCATCGGTACGAGCAAGCAACACGGTGGGCGTGCCCATGACGTCTGAAGCCAAGCGTGCTGCGTTAAGTTTTTCAACGGCTTCGCGGGTTGGCACCAAAACTTTACCGCCCATGTGGCCGCATTTTTTTACTGAGGCTAATTGGTCTTCGAAATGCACGCCGGAAGCGCCCGCTTCGATCATTGCTTTCATGAGTTCAAACGCATTTAACACGCCACCAAAACCCGCTTCCGCATCAGCCACGATGGGCGCAAAAAAATCAATATCGCCACTACCTTCGGACCATTGAATTTGATCTGCCCGCGTAAGGGTATTGTTGATGCGTTTGACGACCAACGGAACTGAATTCGCTGGGTAAAGCGATTGATCTGGATACATTTCGCCAGCCACGTTGGCGTCACCTGCAACTTGCCAGCCTGATAAATAGATGGCTTTCAAACCCGCTTTGACTTGCTGCATCGCTTGGTTACCTGTGAGTGCGCCCAGCGCATTAACGAAAGGCTCGTTATTGACCAAGTCCCACAATTTAATCGCCCCTTTTTTTGCAATCGTGTGCTCGACTTGCAAAGAGCCGCGCAAACGCACGACGTCTTCCGCCGTGTAATTGCGTTTAATGCCTTTCCAACGTGGATTGGTGTCCCAATCTTTTTGAAGGGCATCGATTTGTTGTTGGCGTGTGGTCATGACTTCTCTCCTTGGTTAAATAAAAAACTGCGCATCCATGAGAGAAATATTAGGTGAAATCCCGCATTGCAGCAAGGTCTTATATAAGACATATAAGTTAATTTTTTTCTTTTAAAATCAATTACTTGATTTCAAAATATCACTATATGAAATTACAAACCTTAGAATGAGAAATATTTTTTGTGCAGCACGTCAGAATATTTCACATTATGAAAAATGCTTTGCACATCCTAAAACGCAAGTGAAAAAAGGCGCTACTAAGCTTTTACGTAGAGAGGTTTATTGCACAAAAAAATAATCATGCAAACTCTGGTGAAGCCCTTGATCAATGACGCCGTTGACAGCGTTGGCAAGGCTGGTTTCTTTGACAGGGTTGTAGACAAAAACGCGATAAACGTCTGACAACGTGAGCGCACTTGGATTCATGACAAGTATCCAACGTTCAGTTTCGCCATTCACTTTCTTCCACCATCGACGACGCTTGACTTGTGGCGTATCTGCCGAGACGCGTGCAACCCAACCTAGTTCATGCATACATTCCAGCAAGCCCTCTATCTCCTCTAGGCCAAACCGCGTTTGAATACGAATACTCGCGATATCCACGGTTGCCGTTTCGTGCGCTTCTCGTGCCAACACCAAAATCTTAAGCACCGCAATCGCATCTTCAAATGCACTTCCTGGAGAGGGCACATGCCACCAACGCTCGAACTTCACCACCGGCAATGCCGCAGCAATCACTGCGCCAAACAAAATAATTAGCCATGATAGGTAGATCCACAATAGAAATATAGGCACAGCCGCCAATGCACCATATACCACGGTGTAAGTGGGGAACTGGGTAATAAAAATAGCGAAAATTCTTTTAGCGAATTCAAATACAACCGCAGCAAACAAAGCGCCCCACACGGCATCGCGCCAATCAACCGCGCGGTTAGGAACGACGACATACAGGAGCGTAAATGCGCCAGTGCTTACCAAGACAGAGAATAAGCTGTACAACATCGCGCCGATTAAGGGCGTTTTAGTGAACGCGCCTGACGTGAGACTAAATACAAAGGAAGTTGATGTAATCGAGATACCAATCAATAAAGGACCAAGCGTGACGATTACCCAATAAACCATGAGCCTTTGCAGTAAAGGGCGAGCCCGTTTTACATGCCAAATTTCATTAAACGTCTTATCAATCATCGCCATGGTTGCCATCGCGGTAGCAAACAATGCGAGACCGCCAAAGGCAGAAAGGCGTGTCGCCTTCGTCGCAAATTGCGTGAGATAACCAAGTACCGTCGTCGAAATATTTTTCGGCATCAAGCTTTGCGTGAAATACGCTTCAAGCGCACTTTTGAACGTTGCAAATAAGGGGAAGGCGGTGAGTATCGCTAGGGCAATAGTTAAGATAGGTACGAGGGCCAACACTGTGTTAAAGGTTAGACTCCCGGCGACCTGAGGCAAACGCACTTCGCGCAATCGTTGATGCGCAAAGCTAAAAAGATTTTTTATTTGTGGCCAACTTATTCCGCGCATGGCGTATTTACTCTTTTCTTTACAAATACGACTTACGCGAAATTGTTCCAGCTAGGCGTGCTGCCGCTGGCAGTACTTATGTACGATAAGGCGGCGCAACAACGCTGAGGCAATTTTGCGTAAGTCCTAACAAAAAAACAAAAACAAACGGCACGACATTCTAACGGCATATGTGGATGGAAAAAATAAGTCAGCGATTTCAACGCACCGTTTTAGGAGAACAAACGACCACGCAGGATTGTGCCTGGGCAATAAATTTTGATTATCAATTCTTTGCCACACTTATTCGCCAACAATGGGCAAATGGTGACGCATTGGTTCGCGACCATCTCCTCTATAATCCCGATATTAAAAAAGGATTGAAGGTCTCAAAAAGCGCCCCATATCCTTCTATAAAGCAACTCTTGTCGCTTTAAAAACCAAATAGCAATCGCGCCAACAATGCAATACGAAAACTGCCAGATCACCGTTTCCTTGAAAATGCCAAAATGAGTCAAACACCCATTACCTTGCTGGTCCTTTATTACTCTCGAAACGGCGCTACACGACGCTTAGCAGAACTAATTGCGCAAGGAATAGAAAGCATTCCTGGTTGCACCGCACGGATGCGCACTGTACCCGCTGTTTCAACGGTGACTGAGGCAACTGAAGCGGATATTCCCGCGGCAGGCGCGCCTTACGTGGAACCTAGCGATTTAGCCGAATGCGATGGTTTAGCGCTTGGTTCGCCCACACGTTTTGGCAATATGGCGGCAGCAATGAAGTACTTTTTAGATGGTACAAGCACGCAATGGCTATCTGGCACGTTGGAAGGCAAACCCGCTTGCGTCTTTACGTCAACTGGCAGTTTGCATGGCGGACAAGAATCCACTTTATTAACCATGATGCTGCCACTTTTACACCATGGGATGCTCATATTGGGTCTGCCCTACAGCAACCCAGCGTTAATGACCACTACAACAGGTGGTTCACCCTATGGTGCAAGCCATTGGTCAGGCCTAGCGGGCAACAAAGTCCTCTCCGATGAATCTAGTCAATTAGCGATCGCCCTAGGTGCGCGCCTTGCAACCCATGCAGTAAAACTTCGGGCAAAGTCCTAATGGAAGAAAATCAAAAGAAACTCCATATCGCGGCCTGCGCGAGTTTAATTGGCCTGATTGCGCTGTCAATTCTATGGGAGCTTGTTTTATCTCCCTTGCGGCCAGGCGGTTCCTGGCTAGTTTTGAAAGTAATACCGCTGCTAATTCCACTCCGCGGTGTTTTGCGCCATGACAATTACACTTTACAGTGGTCATCGATGTTTATATTGCTGTACTTTACCGAAGGTGTGGTGCGGGCAGTTAGCGACAAGTCAGGTATTTCCAGCACCTTAGCTGGAATTGAAATTTGCCTCTCGTTAATCTTCTTTTTTTGTTCTATTTTCTATTTGAGGCCGTTCAAAAAAGCAGCGAAGAACGCACAGAAAAAAGACGATAACTAAAAAACGTAAGCCACTAAAAAAAATGGTCATCGAAACGAGCCGATATATCGCAAGTGAGATCGAAATTGCATTTGCCTCTTAAATCATCCTTCGCATTGCAAGAGTTTTTGTTACGCTGCCGCGACATTGTCGGAGACGAATTTGTAATCTCCGACACGGCATTGATGGAAGGCTACGTAACCGATTGGCGCAAACGTGCAGTGCGATCAGCCATCGCCGTGCTTCTACCAGCGAGCACAGGGGAAGCAGCGCAGCTCGTCGCACTTTGTGCGGAGTTTGGTATTCCCATCGTTCCACAAGGAGGCAATACGGGCTTGGTGTTGGGCAGTATTCCGAGTGAAACTGGGCATGCCGTCGTCATCTCTACCCGACGACTGAACCGGGTTCGTGCCATTGATACTGACAACAACACTATGACCGTTGAAGCGGGATGCCTGCTAGAAAGTATTCAAGAAGCGGCGCTGAAAGTTAGCCGTTTTTTCCCTTTATCGTTGGCTTCTGAGGGAAGTTGCACAATAGGCGGCAACCTTTCTACCAACGCGGGTGGCACTGCGGTTCTTCGCTATGGCAACACACGGGATCTATGTCTGGGTCTCGAAGTAGTCACGCCGACCGGTGAAGTATGGAACGGTTTGCGAGCCCTTAGAAAAGATAACACGGGCTATGCCCTACGCGACTTGTACATCGGTGCCGAGGGCAGTTTGGGGTTAATCACTGCGGCCGTACTCAAACTTTATCCAGCACCACGCGCTAAAGCAACCGCGATTGTGGCTCTCGCTTCAGTTGCCGACACATTAAAATTATTTCACTTTGCCCAAGCGCAATGCGGTACCGATTTATCTGCGTTTGAATTCATGTCAGATTATTGTTTGCGCTTGGTTCAAAAATATCACCTGCCAACCACACCCTTATTTACGGCAAGCTACTCACAGTACGCCTTGCTGGAATTAAGCAGCCAAGACGAAGATCATGTCGTTCAGGAGAGATTGAATGAGTTATTGCTCCAAGCAAGCGATTGCCGCTTAATCCAAAACGCTGTGGTCGCGAGCTCTGAGAGGCAAGCGAACCTGTTTTGGTCGTTAAGAGAAAACATTTCTGCGGCGCAGGCAAAAGAGGGCAAAAACATTAAGCACGATGTTTCCCTTCCACTATCCGCGATTCCCCAGTTTATTGAACAAACTGACGCGCTTCTTGCTAAACATTATCCGGGTTGCCAAATCGTTGCGTTCGGCCATATTGGTGATGGCAATCTGCACTACAACGTCTCTGCACCACAAGGGACAAGCAGCGACACGTTTCTCACTGCACAACATGTAATCAACCGCATTGTGCATGATCAAGTTCATGCATTTCTTGGGTCAATTTCGGCTGAGCACGGCCTGGGTGAATTAAAACGTGATGAAATTTTGCGCTATAAGTCGCCGCTAGAAATACAATTAATGCGATCAATCAAACATGCCTTAGACCCAAAGAACTTAATGAACCCCGGCAAAGTCATTGAAGGATAAACATGAAACTTTCGACATTTACGCAACTACTGCTCTGTTCATCACTCATGTTTGGGCTTTCTGAAGCCCAAGCAGAAACCTATAGATGCGAAAAAGATGGGCGAACAACATTTACCGAAATTCCCTGCACGGACGGCAAGGCTAGCGAACTGAAGCTAAATTCAAATGCCAACCCTGTCGCGGACAGCGAATACCAACGCGCTTTGAAGAACAAGAAAAATGACGAAGCTGCGTTAAAAAAAATCGAAACGACGCGCGATAAGGAACTAGCAAAACAGGACAAAGAAAGCAAAGCACTCGCAGCAAGAAATGAAAAAAAGAAAGAGAAATGCGCTGACCTCCAACGCAAACTAAAATGGGCGCAAGAAGATGCAAGAAACGCGAGCATCAAGAATGAAGAAAAAGCCAAAACCAAAGTCAGGCGCGCCAGCGAAAAAGTCGATCAAGCCTGTCGCAATTAGAATTTGCTCGTTCAAGCAGCCAAAACAAGCTTGTTAAACGATTTTTTAAGCAGTGAACTGAAAACCACGCAACTTCAACG
>CAYPNW010000095.1:0-3499 GCA_964411965.1 uncultured Burkholderiaceae bacterium | reverse complement strand
CATGGAGGCTAAAAGCTCTCCCAGCTATCGTCGGGTGTATCGTTATTGGATTTTTTATTCGACTTGGTTTGTCGACTCATCGCAAGTTGTTGAGGTGCCATTGATGATGCCTTCGCCATCGAACGTGCTGTATTTTGTTGAGCACGTGAGGTTTTGACAGACGACAAATGGTTTTGATTTAATTTAAATACATCCACAGACTTCGCTAATTCGGCAGACTGTTCTTCCATGCTTTCAGCGGCAGCGGCCGCTTGCTCAACCAAAGCAGCATTTTGTTGCGTCATTTCGTCCATTTGCGTAATGGCGAGGTTGACCTGCTCAATCCCCGCGCTTTGCTCTTGGCTCGCCGCAGTAATTTCGCTCATGATGTCCGCCACGTGCTGCACGCTCGTCACGATCTCATCCATGGTCTTACCCGCTTCATCGACTAACTTACTTCCTTGATCGACTTTAGCGACCGAGTCACCTATCAAGTCTTTAATTTCTTTCGCTGCACTCGCGCTGCGCTGGGCAAGGCTACGAACTTCGGACGCTACCACGGCGAACCCGCGTCCTTGTTCTCCCGCCCTCGCCGCTTCAACGGCAGCATTTAACGCCAAAATATTGGTTTGGAATGCGATTCCATCGATGACAGAAATGATGTCCACAATTTTTCGTGAACTTTCTTTGATCGACCCCATTGTGGAGACGACTTGCCCAACAACAGCGCCACCTTTTACAGCAACGCCACTCGCCGATACCACCAATTGATTGGCTTGGCGGGCATTATCCGCGTTTTGTTTTACCGTTGAGGTTAATTCTTCCATGGAGCTTGCTGTCTCCTCTAAAGAACTCGCCTGCGACTCCGTCCTACTCGACAAATCGGCATTGCCCGAGGCAATTTCGCGCGAAGCCACGGAAATCGTGTCAGTACCTTCCTTTATTTTGAGTACCGTGTTGATCAAGTTTTCCTGCATTTGCTTTAAAGAAGCCAAAAGATCACTTATTTCATCATGGCCCTGTGCGTCAATGTCGCTGGTCAACTCGCCGGTAGCAATGCTATCAGCGTATTGAGCTGCGCGCTTAAGTGGCGCGGCGATAGAGCGGGAAATCACCCATCCACTAAAGGCGCCAAAGCCAATAGTCAAAATACCAATCAAAATCATGACGCGCACAGAGGATTGATAATTGACTTTTGACTCTTCAAAAGTTGTTTTCATTGCTTCGTTCTGGAAATGAGCAAGTTCGCCCAAAGCGACGGACCAGGTTTCATGCGGCACATTGAATTCAGTTTGCAAGAGGTTGGCCGCGTCAAAGTAATTCGCCTCAGCGGAAAACGCTTTAATTTTCCCTATCACTTGCAAAAGCGCTTGTTTTTGGTTTGCGACCTTCATGAAAGCCGCCTCAGACTCATTACCCGATAGTGAATTTTTCAGAATCAATTCAGATTTTGCATAGTCATCGAGTGTCTGCGCCAACTTTTTCGCTTCGCGTTCACCTTCTGCAGTATCGGTAGGTGCCGTCATCTTACGTAAAATTAAGGCAAGTGCGCGCCCCTGCGAGCGCATCTCAATCGCTGCGTTGAGTGCCGCCACTTTATTGTTCACAATGTAATCAGTCGACTTGTGCAACTGGCTCATGCGGAATAAGCCCATCAGCAAAATTGCCGTAGACAGCGCAAGCACTAAGCTAAAACCAAGGGTAAGACGCGTTGCAATTTTGAGATGCGTAAGACGGTTCATACAATTCCTCTAGTAGAAAAACTAATACGGAAAAAACTACTCGTCAAAGATTCATTCCTCGGATTGAGGACAGCGGGTACAGGTTTTTGGCATGCACCGTTGCAAACTGCAGAACGTATGCGACTTGCGATTAAGTCACACAGAATGAGAATCGTGAAAAACCACTAAACATCGTTGGTTCGCTCACAATACTACCGAAAAAATTTTGGCCTGCCCAGCAGGAATCGAACCTGCGACCCCGAGCTTAGAAGGCTCGTGCTCTATCCAACTGAGCTATGGACAGGTCGTAAGATGATTTACAGAGCGCCTACGTTAATTGCCCCGTAAATCAGAAGCAGGAGTGTACCTTGTATCGGTCTTGTATTCAAGGTGAATACTATCCTCTGATGGCATTGAAAGTTCAGTCTGCCAGACTATCGACTAAGCGGCGAGCCATATTTTGCGCAGTTTCTGCCGTGCTTGCCTCTACCATCACACGCAGCAGTGGCTCTGTACCAGATGCCCGTATCAACACTCGCCCTGCGTTCCCAAGTTCCGCCTCAACGAGTGCTTTTTCGCTCTTCAATTTGTCGTTACTTTGCCAATCGAACCCGGGCGTCACTTTCACGTTGATCAAAACTTGCGGGAAAAGTTTTAAATCGTCGAAACATTGATCCAGCGTTTTGTTGTTGCGCCTTAAAGCTGATAACACTTGCAGCGCCGACACAATGCCGTCGCCTGTAGTGTGCTTATCAAGGCAGAGCAAATGGCCAGAACCTTCGCCGCCTAACAACCAACCACGCTCTTGCATTTGCTCTAACACATAACGGTCACCCACTTTGGCGCGGGCAAATCCAACCCCCAATTTTTTTAATGCTAACTCAACAGCCATATTCGTCATGAGCGTGCCGACGACACCTGGCACGGCGCCAACGGCAAGCCGATCAATCACCATCAAATACAGCAACTCATCTCCGTTGTAGATCCGACCATGCCGATCAACCATGACCAAGCGGTCTGCATCACCATCTAGTGCAACGCCAATATCAGCATGGTTCGCTTTTACAGCACGTGCTAAGGCCTCTGGTGCGGTCGCGCCAACATTGTCATTGATGTTAAAACCGTTGGGCGTATTTCCTATCGCGATGACCTCAGCGCCCAGCTCATGGAAAACTTGCGGCGCCATATCGTATGCGGCACCGTGGGCGCAATCGACAACGATTTTTAGCCCACGCAAATCTAATTCATTTGGATAAGTGCTCTTACAGAATTCGATGTAACGCCCATTTGCGTCACGCAATCGATGCGCCTTGCCCAAACGATCTGAGCTGACACACGCCATCTCGCGCTCTAACTGCGCTTCAATCGCAAGTTCTACCTCGTCGGGCAATTTGTTTCCTTGTGCAGAGAAAAATTTTATGCCGTTATCGTCGAAGGGATTATGCGATGCAGAAATCACCACCCCAGCAGAAAGCCGCAGCGCCCGCGTCAAATAAGCGACGGCGGGTGTGGGCATAGGGCCAGAAAGCATCACATCGACGCCTGCTGCGGCAAAACCCGCTTCCAGCGCTGCTTCCAACATATATCCGGATACCCGCGTATCTTTGCCAATCAATACCGTGGGTCTTTTTTCGCCCGTATTGTCCGCGCGCGCCAGTACCATTCCGGCTGCATAGCCGAGGCGCATCACGAAGTCAGGGGTGATTGGACTGACGCCCACTTTGCCGCGAATACCATCCGTACCAAAATATTTTCTGCCCATCGTATTACTCATTTCTATTCGATTTAGTTGTTACGTA
>CAYPNW010000094.1:6550-9758 GCA_964411965.1 uncultured Burkholderiaceae bacterium | reverse complement strand
GCACCTTGCATTTGCTTATATGTAATTTATCTAAGCCTGATTTGTGGGATGCATCAAATTACCTTAAAATACAAGGCTTTGCAGCTATCCAATTGTTAATGCATTGATTCATGCGTTGATTAATACTTTGATTGAAGCTCTTGCTGATCGCTGCCCCGACTATTTTTTACTTTTTTAGATAGGACTGTTATGACCCACGTTGTGACCGAATCCTGCATCCGTTGTCGTTATACAGATTGCGTGGATGTTTGCCCAGTTGATTGCTTCCGCGCAGGCCCAAATTTCTTGGTCATTGATCCTGATGAATGCATAGACTGCGCAGTTTGTGTGGCGGAATGCCCTGTTAACGCCATTTACGCCGAAGAGGACGTGCCGGCAGACCAACAGCAATTCATCAAAATTAACGTTGAACTGACACCAAAGTGGCCGTCCATCACCAAAACAACGACGCCGTTGGCTGATGCGGACGATTGGAAAGATGTCAAAGACAAACTCCAATATTTAACCCGCTAAATTTTTTCAAGTAGTACGTTGTTCAGTTTTATCGCTAACTGATTTTGAACCGCTATGTTGATTGGCCGCTTTTCAAACAGATAAATCGAACAAATTATTGTCCCATTTTCAGGAAACCCCAAGTCGTATGGAAACCAAACCGAGTTCCTCATCAAACGTAATTGACGCTGACGCAGTGATCGTTGGCGCAGGGCCAGTTGGCCTGTTTCAAGTATTCGAATTAGGCTTACTTGAGATCAAAGCACACGTGATTGATTCTTTGCCTGTGGTCGGCGGACAATGTGTTGAGCTGTATCCAGACAAACCTATTTACGACATTCCTGCGGTGCCTGTTTGCACAGGTCAAGAATTGACCGACAACCTTTTGAAGCAAATCGAACCCTTCGAACCCACCTTCCATTTAAATCAGGAAGTCACCTTGGTTCAACGCCGCGAAGACGGCAGGTTTGATTTAGAAACCTCAACTGGCACTCGCTTTATTACCAAAACAATTTTCATCGCTGCTGGTGTAGGCTCGTTCCAACCGCGTACTTTAAAAGTCGAAGGGATTGAAGCATTTGAAGGCAAGCAAGTATTCTATCGCGTTAAAAATCCAAGCCAATTCGAAGGCAAAAATTTGGTGATTTGTGGCGGTGGTGATTCCGCCTTAGATTGGGCGCTGGCATTAGCTGGAAAAGCAGAATCAGTCGTACTGATTCATCGTCGTGAAGATTTTCGCGCCGCGCCCGCATCGGTCGCAAAAATGAAGGAAATGTGCGACAACTACGAAATGCAATTCATCATCGGACAAGTCACTGGCATCGAAGCAAAAGATGACAAACTGGCTGAGCTAAAAGTGACTGGCGCCGATGGCGTCACACGCCGTCTGCCACTTGATGATTTATTGGTGTTTTTTGGTTTATCACCAAAGTTGGGACCAATCGCTGATTGGGGCTTAGATATCGAACGCAAGCAGCTCAAAGTCGTGAACACTGAAAAGTTCGAAACCAATGTGCCAGGTATTTTCGCCGTGGGCGATATCAATACGTATCCGGGCAAAAAGAAATTGATCTTGTCGGGCTTCCATGAAGCGGCGCTCGCCGCCTTCGGCGCAGCACCATACATCTTCCCGGACAAGAAGATTCATATGCAATACACAACGACCTCGCCTAAATTGCACAAAATTTTGGGTGTTGAGTCACCAGTATTCGATTAAATTTCCACAAATATTGCAAGATTTTTGTGCCGTAATTAAAAAAGCATCACTTTTTGTGATGCTTTTTTGTTGCCTAGCCAACGTACGAACAACTTACTCTGTGCTTACATAGCGCAAATCTGTGAATATTTTGAGCCAATTTAACAGTGTTTTTCATTAACGCTTTCTTATTCACAACATCGACAAAAAAAACCACCAAAATTGGTCTATGATGCGATGCAGCAGCGTAAAATTTTACTGCTAGTATTGTTTCCCCGCATTATCGAAAAAGAAAGAACTCACTATGCTGTACCAAATTCATGAGCTCAATCGCGCTATGTTGACGCCACTCACCAACTGGGCGGAAGCAAGTGCAAAAATGTTCGCGAATCCAATTTCTCCCCTAGCGCACGCCCCTTACGCTCAGCGCATTGCTGCAGGCTACGAACTTTTGTTCCGGCTAGGCAAAGAATACGAAAAGCCACAGTTCGAAATTACATCAACAACCATGCAGGGTAAGCAGGTTGACATCATTGAAACCACGGCAGTGAGCAAAGCTTTTTGCAAATTGCTGCATTTCAAAAAGGATTTGCCTGAAGCAGAACTCAAGAAATTGAAACAACCGAAAGTGTTGTTGGTGGCACCCTTATCAGGGCACCACGCAACACTGCTGCGCGATACTGTACGTAGCCTTTTGCCCAACCATGACATGTACATCACGGATTGGACAGATGCACGCATGGTACCGCTATCAGAAGGCCCATTTCATTTAAGCGATTACGTGAAATATGTGCAGGAATTTATCCGCCATGTTGGTGCCAATACGCACGTGATTGCGGTCTGCCAGCCCACCGTACCAGTAATGGCGGCGGTGTCACTGATGGCATCAGAAAAAGACCCCATGTTGCCCACCACGATGACCTTGATGGGTGGCCCAATTGACCCGCGTAAATCGCCAACGCAAGTGAATAATCTCGCCACAGAGAAGAAATTTTCTTGGTTTGAGAATACTGTGATTTATTCTGTACCAGCCAACTACCCTGGCTTTGGTCGCAAGGTCTACCCTGGCTTTTTGCAACACACGGGCTTTGTTGCCATGAACCCGCAACACCATGCGCAAAGTCATTGGGACTTTTACCAACATCTGGTAAAAGGCGATGACCAATCAGCGGAGCAGCATCGCCAGTTTTACGATGAATACAATGCCGTGCTCGATATGCCAGCCGAGTATTATTTGGAAACGATTAAAACCGTGTTCCAAGAGTTTGCGCTACCTGCTGGCACTTGGGAAGTCGACGGAAAATTAGTGCGCCCACAAGACATCAAGACGGTCGCCCTTTTCACTGTCGAGGGTGAGCTTGATGACATTTCTGGCGCAGGACAAACCCAAGCGGCGCACGATTTGTGTAGCGGCATTCCCGCCAAAATGAAACAAGATTTCGTGGCACCGGGTTGCGGACATTACGGTATTTTTTCGGGTCGCCGCTGGCGCGAGATTATCTGCCCGAAAGTCGGTGAATT
>CAYPNW010000094.1:2231-6450 GCA_964411965.1 uncultured Burkholderiaceae bacterium | reverse complement strand
TTAGCCAACGACTCAACAAAAAAGCCGCTGCAGTCAGCGGCTTTTTGATTCCCGGCACCCATTTTAGGTTGCCGACTTGAGGTTTCTATTTTTTCGCTCTCGTGAACCAACAACAGATATCGCTAGCTAATCAACTTGAAGATGCGTTGCCCCAAACGCAGTGCACGAAATGCGGCTTTCCGTCTTGTCGCGCCTACGCGGAGGCGATTGCCCTTGGTCAGGCGAATTACAACCAATGTCCACCCGGCGGCGCTGCAGGCGTCGCGCGTTTAGCAGCAATCTTGACGCGCCCACTACTTCCCCTTAACGTCGAGCATGGGCACGAGCGCCCACGCCCCGTCGCATTGATCGATGAAACCCAATGCATAGGTTGCACGCTATGTATTCAAGCCTGCCCAGTTGACGCCATTATGGGCGCCGCCAAGCAAATGCACACCGTGATCAGTGCACTTTGCACGGGCTGTGATTTGTGCGTGGCACCCTGCCCTGTCGATTGCATCAGCATGGTGAATGTAACGGAGAAAAAAACGGGTTGGGACGCGTGGTCGCAAGAGCAAGCCGATAAGGCGCGTCAACTCTTTCATGAACGAAACGTTCGCTTACTGCGTGAGAAAAAAGAAAACGATGCGCGACTGCTCGCCAAAGCGAAAGAAAAACTGCGGGCAATCGCAGGCGAAATCCCTCTCACCCAAGAACAAATCGACGAAAATGCGCGCAAGAAAGCCATTATCGCCGCTGCTATTGCGCGTGCCAACGCAAACAAACCATGAACCAGCAAAAACGCCATGAAATGTTCACAAGGCTGCGCGCGCAAAACCCGCATCCCACCACGGAACTGGAATACAGCAGCCCATTCGAACTACTCATCGCCGTATTGCTGTCAGCGCAAGCGACTGATGTTTCCGTCAATAAAGCGACTCGCCGACTGTATCCAATCGCCAATACTCCGGCAACGATTTATGCGCTGGGCGTCGATGCCCTAATGCCCTACCTGCAAACAATCGGTTTATATCGCACCAAAGCGAAAAATGTGATTGAAACTTGTCGGCTATTGCTGGAACTGCATGATGGCGAAGTGCCACGTGAACGCGAGGCTTTAGAAGCGCTGCCTGGTGTGGGGAGGAAAACCGCCAATGTGGTACTCAATACCGCATTTGGCGAACCCACCATTGCCGTTGATACGCATATTTTTCGTGTCTCAAATCGCACAGGATTAGCGCCAGGAAAAACCGTTGAGATTGTTGAAGCCAAACTCTTAAAATGCGTCGCGCCCGAATTCAAGCTCGACGCCCACCATTGGCTAATACTGCACGGACGCTACATTTGCACCGCCCGTACACCAAAATGCTGGAACTGCGTCATTGCCGACCTTTGCGATTTCAAACAAAAAACGCCGCAGCCCAAAGACGCGTAAAGATCGCAGGGTTGTTCGTCCGAAGAGAGTCGCCCTTTAGCAATTACATGCCTTATGCAATTTTGCACGCTTCCGCAAAACTCAAGCGCGGTGAGCGGGGAAATAACTTACTCGCGTCGCCGTAACCCAAATTGCAAATAAAATTCACTTTAACTTCCGTATCTGCAAAAAAAGTTTGATTCACTTTAGCCGCATCGAAGCCAGACATGGGGCCGCAATCCAGACCAATTGCACGTGCCGCCATCATTAAATACGCGCCCTGCAAAGAAGAATTCCGAAACGCAGTGGACTCGATTAAACCTGCATTACCAACAAACCAAGAACGGGCATCTGTGTGGGGAAACAGGGAAGGTAGTTTTTCGTAAAAAGCCATGTCCATTCCGATGATTGCCGTCACAGGCGCGGTCTTTGTTTTCGCTTGGTTGCCTGGCGACATGCAGGGCAACAGCTTTTGTTTTTCTGCTTCAGATTTCACAAAAACAATACGTCCAGGCGAACAATTTGCGGAGGTAGGCCCCCATTGCATCAGGTTATAAATTTCGTGTAATTGCGCATCGCTCACTTCACGGTTTTGCCATTCATTATGCGTTCTAGCGTCGGAAAATAAACTTGAAAGTGAAACAGTGGTCATAGTGAAATTCCTTTTATGTTGATAAGGTCAAGACAGGCTACAAGAAGCCAACACGCCGTGAAGGCACCGCGAGAAGCCATGCGCTGCGAGACTATAGCAACAGTTTTCATTTTTTGCCGCTAGAATGCCGAATTACTCTTGCAACACACAATAAATTACACGCAATGTTCGCTCCCAGCCAATCTGACGTACGCAAGTTTTTTTGCGAAGCCTTTCGCAAATCCTTTGCGAACGAAATTCTCACCCCAATTGAAGCTATTGCCGCAGATTGGATACGTGAGCATCCCGAATACGATGACACCTTGCGCAATCTTGACCAAGCGCTCACCACCAATTACAGCGTTGACGAAGGGAGAACCAATCCTTTCTTGCACCTGTCTATGCATCTCTCGATTTCAGAGCAAATTTCGGTTGATCAACCTAAAGGCATACGCGGGATCTTTCAGGCACTCGCGAATAAGCTCAATTCCGAGCACGAGGCGCAGCACCAGATCATGGAATGTTTAGGGGAAATGATGTGGGTAGCACAAAGAAACGGCACCCCTCCAGATGGTGTCGCTTATATTGAGGCATTGCGCAAGCGGCTATAAAAAAAGCCACCCTTTTTATCAGGGGTGGCTTTCTTCATACGGCAACGCTGCCAGATTTATCTTTTCACTACCAAGCTACCTTGTAAGCTATTTAAGTAAGCCGCGATATTCTCGATATCTTTATTGTTCAAAGCTTTAACTTGGGCACCCATAATCGCGTTACCACGGCCATTCGCGCCGTTCACACCGCGTTGATACGCTTTTAGCGCTTGCACCAAATAGTCTTTGTGTTGACCAGCAATTTTTGGATAAGTTGGATCAATTGGCGTGCTGTAATCAGCGCCGTGACAAGAAGCGCAGTTGAACTTCTCTGCAGCGATCTTTCCTTGTTCAATACTATTGCTAGCAAATGCGCTGAGCGACACCAAAGACAATGCAGCTAACAAGCCAGATATTTTTTTCATCTTTTTCCCCTAATTCTTATTTTTGTTGAGCGTAGTACGCAGCCAAATCAGCAATATCTTGCTCAGTCAAACTACCTGCAATACCGCGCATTGATGGGTGTTTGCGATCGCCTTTTTGGTAGGCTTTTAGCGCACTTTCAATGTATTTGGCGGATTGGCCACCGATTTTGGGTACTTGGTACACCTCAGGAAAGGTCGCTTTGTAGCCAGGAATGCCGTGGCAGCCAATGCACATGGCCACTTTGTTTTCTGCCGCTTTTGCGTTACCAACGATCTCAGCCGCGTTGGCCGCTTGCAAGCCACCTAACATTGCTGCAAGTAGGGATACTGATGCGATTATTTTTTTCATAGTTACGTCGAGAAGTTGAGTAAATTGATTTCAATCAAAGCGATATTTTAGCTGATCCCATTCGAGAATACGCAAAAAACATGCTATTTGCTCCCCTAGAACAGTCGCTTTTTGCACAGATTGAAACAAAAACAGGGGCGGCAGACGCATCTCTCAGGCAAATCTGCCACCCAGATTGGGCAACTCATTTATACTCGAAGGCCTCACTTATTCCATTTCCAATCGCGTCCTTCGATGCCGCTAAAACTGCGCGTTGGACTGGAATGACCGCATTTTTTGACGCGTTTTTTAATTTTTACTTACTTGACCCAAAACCCAAATGAAACAAACACCCCGCTTCGATGGCGCACAAAACTATGTCGCGACTGATGACTTAAAACTTGCCGTGAACGCCGCCCTCACGCTGCAACGACCTTTGTTAATCAAAGGCGAACCCGGCACGGGCAAAACCATGTTGGCGGAAGAAGTCGCCGCTGCGCTGAATATGCCGCTTCTGCAATGGCACATCAAATCCACCACTAAAGCGCAACAAGGCCTTTACGAATACGACGCAGTTTCGCGTTTGCGCGACTCGCAATTGGGCGATGAACGGGTTAAAGATATTCACAACTACATCGTCAAAGGCGTGTTGTGGCAAGCCTTCAACGCCGACGAGCCCGTGGTTTTATTGATCGACGAAATTGATAAAGCCGATATCGAATTCCCCAACGACTTGCTACGCGAATTAGATCGTATGGAATTTTACGTATATGAAACCCGTGAAATGGTAAGAACCAAGCACCGGCCACTGGTGATCATCACGTCCAATAACGAAAAAGAATTGCCCGACGC
>CAYPNW010000094.1:0-2131 GCA_964411965.1 uncultured Burkholderiaceae bacterium | reverse complement strand
AAAGCGAATCAACAAAGTACCCAATACAGTATCAATTAAATATCGCAATATTCAGTTTAGTTTGTGATGAAAATAAGCAGCGCTTGATGATCAAATGCCACAAAAAACGGCTGCATGCGGGTTGAACTAAAAGTGAAGAAAAGCGTCCTACCGCAAAGGCGCACAAGTCGCAGAGAATAAAAGGTTCTCTCTGCGCTCTTTGCGTCTCGGCGGTGAGATTTCAATAAAAAATAGGAGCACAAAAATGAAGCGGGTTCTCAAATGGTTTGCCTTAATTCTTCTTCTCTTGCTGTTGGTGATTACTGCGCTTGGCCTGCATACTTGGTACGCAAAACCGCTCTCGATTAACTGGTTTTACACCCGCGTATTTGCTGCATTTGCGCTAGATAACCCTGAGTTCCTCACACAAATGCGTATGCTAGAACCGCTGGGCATACGCGGGCACAACGCCAAACTGGCAGATGCATCGCCAGCCGAAACGCAACGGCAATTCACTCAACTAAAAGCGGATTACGAACAACTAAAAAGCTACGACACCAGCCAATACAAAG
Organism: uncultured Burkholderiaceae bacterium; assembly: GCA_964411965.1. Classification (GTDB taxonomy): domain Bacteria; phylum Pseudomonadota; class Gammaproteobacteria; order Burkholderiales; family Burkholderiaceae_D; genus Undibacterium. The sequence continues at coordinate 1,580 of CAYPNW010000094.1, read as the reverse complement.
GGCAAGATCGGCTTTCTTACGATGTGCTGAAGTACTTTTTAGGCACGCAAGTTAAAGCCGAGCCTTGGTTGTATCACGACTTCCCCGTGAATCAATTATTTGGCGTACAAAGCGCCCTGCCCAATTTGCTGACCGAATCCCAGCAAGTAGCCGACGCAAAAGATGCAGAAGATTACCTAGCTCGCTTAGCACTCTTTCCACGCAAGATGGATCAAGTGATTGAAAGCCTAACGCTGCGCGAAAACAAAAAAATCATTCCACCTAAATTTACTGTCGAAAAAGTCATTGATCAGCTCAAAGCGTTCACCGCCGACGGCGCCGCCAAGAATACCTTGGTGGTTTCCTTAAAAGCGAAACTAGACAAAATACCCGCTGACAAAATGAGCCAAGCAGCGCGTGATGATTTTGTAAAACGCGCGACCGATACCGTCAACACCCAAGTCATCCCCGCTTATAACAAGCTAGGCGCGTATATGGAAACCCTGCGCAGCAAAGCCCTGCGCAACGACGGCGCATGGTCCTTACCTGATGGCGATAAATTTTACGAATACCGCATCGAATTAATGACCACCACCAAAATGAGAGCGGACGATTTGCATCAGCTTGGCTTAGCTGAAGTAGCGCGTATTGGTGCGGAAATGGACAGCATTTTAGAAAAACAAAACTTAGCCGCTGGCACCCGTGCAGAAAAACTCGCCCAACTTTCGCGCTTGCCTGAACAAACCTTCCCTGCAAGCGACGAAGGTCGTGAGCAAGTCTTAAAGGAATACACGCGCATTATTGATGAAGTCAACACCAAACTCGACCCCTTATTTGCCACCAAGCCCAAGGCAAAAGTGGTGGTGCTGCGCGTACCCGTTCTCACGGAAAAAACCGCGCCCGGTGCTTACTACAACCCCGCTCCGCTAGATGGCAGCAAGCCCGGCACGTTTTACGCCAATTTGCGCAAGCCTGAAGAAATTGCCAAATACGGTATGCGTACTTTGGCCTACCACGAAGCTGTGCCCGGCCACCACTTTCAAATCGCCATCGCGCAAGAACTCAAAGGCTTGCCCATCTTCCGCACCCTGCTCCCATTTACTGCCTACAGCGAAGGCTGGGCGCTGTATGCAGAGCGCCTTGCATGGGAAATGGGCTTAGAAGAAAACCCGCTCGATAATCTGGGGCGCTTGCAAGCAGAAATGTTCCGCTCGGTACGCCTCGTGGTGGATACAGGCATCCATGCCAAGCGTTGGACGCGTGAAGAAGCCATCGCCTACATGATGAAAAACACTGGCATGCCAGAGATAGAAGTAGTCGCAGAAATCGAACGTTACTTCGTCGACCCCGGCCAAGCCCTCGCCTATAAAGTCGGCATGCTAAAGATTTTGGCACTGCGCGAAAAAGCGAAAACCGCCTTGGGCGACAAATTTACGCTGCGCGATTTTCACGACGTGGTCTTAAAAAACGGCGCGCTTCCATTGGATATCTTAGAGCGTGTGGTGGATACCTTTATAGCGGACAAGAAGAAGTAATGTAAGAAAAGCAAAATACAAACAGACTAAAACGAATGGCTGCGAACGCGTGCACGGTACGAGTTC
>CAYPNW010000093.1:6517-9783 GCA_964411965.1 uncultured Burkholderiaceae bacterium | reverse complement strand
ACATTAACTAGCGCCACGCGAATCGACTCTTTAAGCGCCGCCAAGCGCGCACGGGATGAGTTTTTAGCCATCGATTTTGCGCAGTTAAAAATTGGCATTCCATTTCCATTATGGTCTGCAGATCGCTTCCACGACGCGAGGGAAGGCACGCTCAACGATTGGGTTGCTGATCTTTCGCGCGAACCCAAACCAGAACAAAAAGCTGCTTGGATTGCCCTACAGGATATTTACCTCGCTGACCCCAGCGACGCCAATTTCTGGCGCCTGTATTTTGCGGTAGGCGATTTAACCCAAGCCGCCACAGGCATCAACCCAACCGATCCTAGCGATCGTGTAAAGGCAGAACGTTTCACTGAACTGAAATTTCATAGCGCCTTGATTGGTCAACATGCATTGCGCACTGCTGCATTGGGGCGCAATGATTTTATGCGTGGTCAGGTGCCCTTCTCCTACTTGGCCACGCAAGAACCTTGGCGCACAACGTTTGCCAATAAACCAGCGACTGGTGTGTCGGGCGAGAGTACGCCTAAATTTCTTCCCAACCCCATGTGGGAGGTAGGCGACACCACCCGCAAAGGCTTTGAAACTGGGGCTGGTGCAAAAGGTCAGTTAGGTAGCATAGGCTCGGCCGACTTAATGGTCGATCGACTTCGCTTACTTGGCTATCCACAGTTTGTATTGGAAAGCGTCGATCCAACCGTCAAGGCGGATGCCCAATCAGCCGACCTTCGTTTGGCGTGGTTTATGGTGGGCGTGCGGTTCGACCCTTCGCTGCAACGGATATCGCAGTCGAATTCAACCTTGGTAGGCGAATACTTGCAGACGGATTTATCGAGCCAAGACTATTTTATCCATCGGGTCTTTCAAGAGGGTCTTCGAGAAGTGACGCGTAGTTATCGTCCAGAAGCTTCGCTTGGCACCAGTCCGGCATTCAACCTGTACTTTGCCTATTTTTCTATGTACAACCGCCATTTGCCATCGCGCTGGAATAGTGCGGACAACGCGAGTGTGTCTGCCGATTTGAAGAACCGACAATTAGCCGCGTACAAGCGCATCACTGCGAATTTTTTCCGTATGTGTTTGTATTTGCACGAAGAAGCCTTGGACAGCGGAAAGATCGCGCCTTATGGAACGTCGACAAAAGATGGTGCCTACCAAAACATTCAGGATTTTTTTAACTATGCTGATCAGCCGGAGCGCAATGCTGACGACGCGCTTCTACGCAGGGTAGCGGCGAAATCAAATACACCTTTGAACTTTTAAGTAAGGCCTAAAGCAATTAGTTTGAAGAGACGCTGGTTAAGCGTGACGAGCGGCCAAAGTTTGGGTCGATTCAAACTTAGGCCGTTCAGTGAGTTCAATCAGGTAATTGGGTATGCGTTTACTCTTCAAGCTCCGCTTTTAAACGTCGCTCAATTTCCCAATCAAGCTCAGAATCACGCTTTTTTTCTAGCGCATCTAGCTGCTTGCGGGTTTTCTTTGCGTCAAAATGACCTGACAATAAATGCGCTGGTCGCTTAGGCGCACCAACAAAGCCCAGCGTCGCCCATTTCGAGCGGCGTAAGGCTAAGCCAGCCATCACGGCAAAATCTTCGCCCACGGCGATGCCTTTTTCCGCAACAATAGCCTCGCCCGCTTTCAAGTAGCGCGCGGCAAATATTGACGACCGCGTTGCGATCCAACGGCCACTAACGATTTCACCATTGAGGCTACTAATCTCGCCGGTCGCGCGTATCGTGCCCCAAGCACTGATATTTGCTTGCGCGCAAATCGATGCAACCGACAAATTTCCCTGGCAAATGACGGCACCGGCAAACGCATCTCCACCGATACGAATATCGCTTTCACTAAACAATTCGCCTTTAACGTGACAATCGCTCGCAACAAAAACCGCGCTGGCGCCTAAATGTCCGCCAACATACTGCACTTCATTGGCTTCCAGCACGAAATCAATTTGTACATCTCCTTGACAATCAAGTACATCGCAAGCGAGAAAACCTAGCGCCTGAATATCGCCGACACCAGCGAGCCCGCCAGCATTTGCAGCCTGCATCTGTTGTTGGCTGCGTTTGAGAATTAATGGGTGCACCAAATCGTCTAAGAAATTGTCTTTGAATTTGCCTGATTTGGTGATGTCTAGCTCCAACATACGCGCCATCCATTCGGCATTGCAACCAGTTTTAAGTAAGTGTTGCACCTCAATGTCACCACCGACATCCAGTGCTTGCCCTACGTAGAGGGAATGCACACGAATATTGCCCGTTACAGTCAACTTGCCGAGGCAAAAAACCTCTTCTGCCGATAAGTCCCCATCCACTAACAAATCGCCGCCAATGACTAACAAGCTAGCAATCTCAACATCCCCTAAAATATGCACATCACCCGTGCTTGAGAATTTTTTCTTCTTTAGTTTCTTTGCTTGTAATGGCGCGGGAAATTTTAATTTGTCGGACATGGTGTCGCCTCACTGAGTTGGAAACTTCTAGAACATTAGGTGGAAGGGAAAAACCCGCTTCAAATTGCGGCTCGCGACATTATCGCAAATAGTGCGGATGAGCGAGAGAAATGCATTTTCTCTGTGATGCACTCGGCAAACTAAGAAATTTTTTTAACTTGCGAATCGGAACGACGATGTTTTTCCAAAAAGCTAAAAGCGCGACTAAATCAACGCAAAAACGCCGTGTAATTCAATACCGTGGGCGTGATTTGAATTTGTATATCATTGCGCCGCTTTGCGTCGTTGTATTGGCTTTATCCGCATGCGAAAAGACGCCTACTATGCCCCCAACAATTACTCAGCAAGTCAGCGAAACGCTTAGTGCTGAAGCCAAACTCGGCGCATTGATTTTTAGTGATACAACTCTTTCAGCGTCAGGCGCCATGTCATGCGCGACCTGCCATGATCCGAGCAACGCCCATGCGCCAAACAATGCTCTGAGCGCGCAACTGGGTGGCGCAAAGCACGATGTACCGGGCTTTCGTGCCACGCCTTCATTACGTTATTTGCATTTCACGCCGGGGTTTTCAATTGATGCCGAAGGCAAAGCGAGCGGCGGCTTTACGTGGGATGGACGAGCAGCCAGCTTAGCAAGACAAGCGGAACGCCCATTTTTAGCGCCGCACGAAATGGCCAACCAAAACAAAACCGAGGTAGTAGATAAATTGGCGCAAGCGCACTACGCGGAACGATTTAAAACCGTCTACGGTGCAGCAATTTTTTCTACACCAGAGTTAGCGTTTGAAAAAATTTTGCTCTCTTTAGAACG
>CAYPNW010000093.1:0-6417 GCA_964411965.1 uncultured Burkholderiaceae bacterium | reverse complement strand
CAATTTTTTCTACACCAGAGTTAGCGTTTGAAAAAATTTTGCTCTCTTTAGAACGTTTTCAGATCGAGGAGCCTAGCTTCCATCCATTCGATTCGAAATACGATGCTTATCTAAAGGGACAAATTAAACTTAGCGCCGCAGAGTCGCGCGGTGAAGCACTATTCAATGACCCTAATAAAGCAAATTGTGCCGCCTGTCATGTCAGCGAAAAATCTGCAGACGGTCGCCCACCATTATTCACCGACTTTACCTACGACAGTTTAGGTGTTCCTCGAAACGCAGATATTCCTGCCACACGTGACCCAAAATATGTTGATCTTGGTTTGTGCGGGCCTGATCGGCTCGACCTAAAGGAGAAAACCGAATTATGCGGTGCATTTAAAGTACCTACGCTCAGAAACGTCGCCACACGAAAGGTGTTCTTCCACAATGGCAAAGTGAAATCGCTAAAAGATGCGGTGAGTTTTTACGTACGCCGTGATACACATCCAGAAGAATGGTATCCAAAAAATGCACAAGGAAAAATCGACAAATTCAACGACCTCCCCCGCGCTTTCCACGCCAACGTGAACACAAAAGAAGTTCCCTATGATCGCAAACCAGGTATGGCACCGGCACTCAATGAAGCCGAGATTGATGATGTGGTCGCGTTTTTGCTGACTTTGAGTGATGGATATAAACAATGAGAGGTTGGCGGTTCCGTTTAACTTCTAATCTATCAAAAGATCTAACACAGCAACGAATCCAAACGCCCGTCTTCTGCCAATTCGCGAATTACACGTATCGTATCGATATCGGCTTCCTGATACGCCGAACGTCGATAATCGTTATACATTTCATTGGCAGCGTCTTGTTCTGGCGTGTGGCCATCGTCGTATAGGAAGCGCACAAACAAAGCATCCGTCTGCGGTTCTTCTATGCTCATTCGCAATGACGATTGAGGAATATCGTTTTGCGCAGCGACCGCGTAGCGCACGTGAGAGTATCGATGCAGCGTCACTTCGTCGACTACCACCAAGTCGCCATAACGCAAGCGACGCGTCATGCCTTCTTCTGTTCGATCGCTAATCGTCGCTTCGTCAATGTACGGTACAAACAATTTTGGCAGTTCTGCACGCATGACTAATCCACGCCACAATTGTTCGCGCGTAATCACCATGATGAGAGGGTTGTGTAACTCATTGATCTCAACCAAATGTTCAAATTTCATCGCGTCTATCCTCCAAGATTTCGCTCAGTTTACTCCGCTTATTCGGTACCTGCCATCAACCAAAGGCCCTAACAACCAACTTGAATTTAATGATTTTGTTACTATGCTTTGACAATGTCTTTTCTCGGAATAGGAAACCACTATGCTGCTCGGCCTTCGAACTGCCATCTACCCCGTTAATGATCTGAATCACGCCAAAGAATGGTACGCACGTGTAGCAGAAAAACCGCCTTATTTCGACGAGGTTTTTTATGTCGGCTTTGAGATAGGCGGCTTTGAACTTGGCTTGATCCCGGACGGACAAGCGGGCATCAATGGTTCCCAAGCACTATGGGGTGTGGACAATGCGGATGAAGAGTTTGCGCGCTTACTGAGTTTAGGTGCAATCGCACTCGACCCGGTAACTGAAGTGGGTGGCGGCATCAAAGTAGCCGCCGTGCAAGATCCATTCGGTAATCGATTGGGGATTATTGAAAATCCGCATTTTAAAAACCCTTGAATCAATTACTTTCAAAGATTGATGGATGGTTTTTTAAGGCAGATTGTTCACAACCGCAATACCATTTTTCGTTGCAATGTAGAGCGAATTTCCCCTGACGGCTAAGCCTGAGGGAATCGGCAGACTACCGGGTAATCCGCCACTCGCAAATCCTATTTGACCAAGTTGCCCAACTAACGTCGTCACTGTTCCATTCGGTGTAATTTTCCGAACTGTTGGGTAAGCTTCGTCTGCAACGTATAAATTCCCTTTGTTATCGATCGCAAGAGCGCTTGGAAAGGCGAAACGAGCGGCACTTCCCGTTCCATCGACATGCCCTTTTTCGGTTGAAGAACCAGCGAAAGTTGTGACGTTTCCGCTAGGCGTAATTTTACGAATTGTTGATGAATCAGTCACATAAAAATTACCTTGTGGATCAATGACAATTCCTCCTGGTAGGGCAAACTTTGCGTTTCCTGCTGCGCCATCGACCACATCAAGCGCGCCGACTACACCTACGAACGTAGACACAACGCCAAGCGGATTAATTTTTCTTACTGTGTTATTCAAACTATCGGTAACAAACAGATTGCCTAAAGGATCAACAACGATACCTCGGGGCGCATTGAATCTTGCTAAAGCGTCGCTGCCATCTTGATTTCCACTTACATAGGCGGCGCCAGCAAGCGTAGTTATTTCACCAGTTGCAGAAATTTTGCGAACAGTGTTATTACCAGTGTCGACCACAAATAGGTTTCCTAATGAATCAACGGCAACCCCATCTAAAAGATTGAAATTCGCAGCGCCACCTATACCGTCAAAACCACCGCTCACGTTTGGCGTCCCCGCGACTGTAGTCACTACAGCGGCGGAAGTGATTTTTCGTATCGTTCGTGCTTGTTTGTCGGTCGTATAAAGATTTCCGAATGTATCGCTTGCCAAGCCTTGCAATTGTTTGAAGCGCGCTTTACTCGCAGCGCCATCCGCAATGCCTTCCAAAGCAGGTGCGCCAGCAAAGGTTGAGGCTAAACCAAGGGAATTCAATTTACGAATCGAACTGTTTAAACTATCCGCCACGTACAGATTGCCAAGAGTATCGAAAACTAATCCAGATGGTGCTGAAAAACGCGCACCTTCGCCGACTTCATCAACACTTCCGAACGCATCAGGTGCTCCCGCAAATGTATCCACTTGCCCGATGGCTGATATTTTTCGTATTTGGTCTAGGTCAGAAACAAACAGATTACCAAGCTGGTCCGCGGTAACGGCTATGGGCGATTGGAAACGTGCTTGTACGCCGAATCCATTCGTAGCTCCACTACTACCTGCCACGCCTGCGATGGTACTCACGAAGCCTTCTGCGGTGATCTTGCGTATCGTGAAATTTCCCGTGTCAGCAACATAAACGTTACCAATACGGTCGGTACCAACGCCTTGTGGCTGATTAAATCGCGCACTCAATGCAGCGCCATCCACACTACCGGATTCAAACCAAGAGCCCGCCAAAGTGGAAACACGGCCATTGCTCTCAATTTTTCGGATGATATTGTTGTTCGTGTCAGCCACAAAGAGATTGCCCACTTGATCTGCTGTGATTTGCGTTGGTGCATTAAAACGCGCTATCTCTCCAAAACCATCATCGGCACCAGTAACCCCACGCAAGCCCGCATAGGTTGAGACCGCGCCGTCGGACAAGATTTTTCGAATAACATGATTCCCAGTGTCAGCGACATAAATCTCACCAGAAATGTCGATAGCAACACCATTTGGAGAATCAAAACGCGCATTCTTTGCGGCACCGTCAGCGCTACCTTTTATACCGTCGGATCCAGCAAAGGTGGTTACCACGCCCCCAGATGAAATCTTGCGAATAGTGTGGCTAGCGGCATCGGCAACATAGGTGTTTCCTGCAGCATCCATTGCAATACCTGTGGGTGCACGAAAACGTGCAGCACCGCCAAAACCGTCAAGATTACCTTCACCGCCCAAACTTCCAGCAAATTCCAGCAACAAGGGCGCATTTGCACCGATACGACCTTCACCTCCACAAGCACTTAACAGCGCCATTAAGAGAAGAAGAACGAGGGAAAATCTCATTTTTTTTGAAAATTTAAGCATGGGCAATTCATAGAAATAAAATACGTTTTGATCGCGGCTTCGAGAAAGCGTCTTTCCACGGCACGGCATATTGACGAAAGATTCTTTCATGCGACAGTTATTTAAGCAACAACGAAGTAACGATTGTCGTTTTTATGCGCGCGTTTTGGGTTCACTGAATTTGTACAACAATCAATCTTGAGAAAAAAGCGCCGCTAACAACACGCTAAAACAAGGTGTAACATAAGCAGCGCCAACCGTTCCCAATTCCAAAACCCCTTGCATGATGAAGGAAATACTATGACCAAACTCAATGTTAACGGCGCGGTGCGCGATTTTGATGCCGAAGGCGATACGCCTTTGCTTTGGGTGTTACGCGAGCAATTAGGTCTTACAGGCACAAAATATGGTTGCGGTATTGCGCAATGTGGGGCTTGTACGGTGCATATCGATGGCGAACCAACACGGTCTTGCGTGTACCCCATCTCTGCGCTTACGCCAAAACAAAAGATTGTCACAATAGAAGGCTTGTCGAAAACCAGCACACATCCGATACAAAAAGCTTGGACAGCATTAGACGTACCCCAATGCGGTTTCTGCCAATCGGGCATGATTATGGCGGCGGCGGCCTTATTGAAGCGAAAGCCGAAACCGAGCGACAAGGATATTGATGAAGCGATGACCAATATTTGCCGTTGCGGTACTTACAATCGCGTGCGGGCGGCAATTAAAGTCGCGGCACAAGGCGGAAATACAAAAGCGGCGGGCTTCACCGTTGAACATAACGTCGCCGCTGTAAGTGATACCAACAAGGGAGACTTAGTATGAGCGCGTCGACAAATCTGAAGCTGCCTTCACGCCGTACCTTTCTCGCTGGCGCGTCCCTAACAACCACTGGCTTGCTGTTTGGCTTTCACATTCCTTTCGGTGAAGACGCGCAGGCACAATCAACGGTGCCGCCCGAAGTCAACGCATGGGTCGTGGTGAATGCCGATGACAGTATCGTGATTCGCATCGCGCGCTCGGAAATGGGACAAGGCAGCCTAACTGGTCTCGCCCAATTGGTTGCTGAAGAACTCGATGCCGATTGGCGCAAAGTCACTACCGAATACCCAACGCCTGGGCAGAGCTTGGCACGCAATCAGGCTTGGGGAAGCTTCTCGACGGGTGGTAGTTCTGGCATACGACGCTCGCACGACTATGTACGCAAAGGCGGTGCAAGTGCGCGCATGATGTTGCTACAAGCGGCAGCGGACGCTTGGCAAGTCCCTGTTACGGAGTGCAGCGCCGCGAAAAGCGTCATTACGCATGGCCCAACTAAGCGCAGCGTGACGTACGGCAAGGTAGCGGCAGCAGCAGCGAAATTGACCGCGCCAACAGACATCAAACTGAAAGACCCAAAAGACTGGAAGCTGGCGGGTAAGCGTTTAGCACGGCTCGATACAGTCGCAAAGACCAATGGTTCGCAAGTGTATGGCATGGATCTAAACCTGCCCGGTATGCTGAATGCAGCAATTCGCGATTGCCCTGTCTTTGGTGGCAAAGTTAAAAGTTTTGACGCCACCAGTATTTCTGGCAAACGTGGCGTAAAAAAGGTGCTGCAAGTGGGCGACAGCGCCGTTGCTGTGGTCGCAGACACATGGTGGCATGCAAAAACTGCGCTCGATGCGTTGGTAATTGAGTGGGACAAGGGTCCAAATGCGCAACTTTCCAGTGCCGACATTGCCGCGACATTGAAGGCAGGTTTGAGCGCTGATGATGCCGTTGCCGATAACAAAAACGGTGACGTGGTTGCTGCGCTTGCCAGTGCTACGCGCAAGATTGAAGCCGTGTATTCCTTTCCCTACCAAAATCACGCCACCATGGAAACCATGAACGCCACCGCGACATGGACATCAAAGCGATGCGAAGTTTGGGCACCCACGCAAAATGGCGAAGCGGCGCTGACGGCAACAGCCGAGGCAGCCGGTTTGCCGCCTGCGCAATGCGAAGTCTTTAAGATTCATTTGGGTGGTGGTTTTGGGCGACGTGGTATGCACGATTGGCTCAAACAAGCTGTCAGCATTGCCAAAGAAATGCCCGGCACACCTATCAAACTCATCTGGAGCCGCGAAGAAGACATGCTGCATGGACGGTATCACCCGATCACACAATGTAAGCTCACCGCAGGATTCGATGAAAAGGGCGAAGTGAGCGCTTTGCATATGCGTATTTCGGGTCAATCAATCTTGTCGCAAGTGGCACCTCAAAATATCAAAGGCGGCAAAGACCCTGTGGTGTTCCAAGGCTTGAATAATGGCGGCCCTGAGGCAGCGATTGGTTATACCTTTCCTAATTTGTTAATTGACCATGCCATGCGTAATCCGCCCGTGCCGGTTGGTTTTTGGCGCGGCGTCAACCTGAACCAAAATGCGCTTTATCTGGAATGCTTTATTGATGAGATCGCCCACGCCAGTAAGCAAGACCCGCTTGCATTAAGACGTAAGTTAATGGCGCAGTACCCAAAACACCTTGCCGTTTTAAATGCCGTGGCAGAACGAGTGGGTTGGCACAAACCGGCTCCTAAAGGGGTATTTCGCGGGCTAGCACAAACCATGGGCTACGGTAGTTACGTTGCCGCCTGTGCGGAAGT
>CAYPNW010000092.1:0-9861 GCA_964411965.1 uncultured Burkholderiaceae bacterium | reverse complement strand
CGCAGGCCTGGTGCCGCATTGACTTCGACCACGCCACCATTCTGTTCTTCGATAGGTTTTAAAACGCTGTCGCACACCACGTCTACGCCGCAAATATCAAGCCCGATCATGTGTGCGGCGGCCACTGCGCGCGCGGCGACTTCTGGGTGTACATCGTCCGTCACGTCCGTTGCGCTACCGCCCGTTGATAAGTTGGCGTTATTGCGCAAGATCACGCGTTTGCCCTTGGGTGGGACGGATTCTGCGTCGTAGCCTTGTTTGGCTAGGCTGGCTAGTGCGATATCGTCAAAACGAATCTTGGTTAAGGAGGTGGCATGGCCGCTGCCACGGCGCGGATCTTTATTGACCTGTTCAACCAATTCGCGCACCGAGTGGGTGCCATCGCCCACCACTTGTGGCGGGTCGCGTCGTGCTGCTGCAACCAGTTTGTTACCAATCACCAGTAGGCGGAAATCATTGCCGGGCAAGAAGCGCTCAACCAAAATGTCGTCGCGAAACTCGCTGGCCGCAACATAGGCTGTATTGAGCTGTTCTTGTGTGGTGACATTGACGGTGACGCCTTTACCTTGGTTGCCATCTTTCGGTTTCACGACGACAGGCAAGCCGATTTCCAAGGCGATTTTCCAGGCGTCTTCCATATCAACGGCGGTGCGCCCACGTGGTACAGGAACGCCGGCCGCATGGAGTAAATCTTTGGTCAATTCTTTATCTTGCGCGATGGATTCCGCAATGGCACTTGTGCCATCCATTTCCGCCGCTTGAATTTTGCGCTGACGGCTGCCCCAGCCAAAAGTCACCAAGCTACCGTTGGTCAAACGGCGATAGGGAATATTGCGCGCCAAGGCCGCATTGACGATAGAACCGGTTGAAGGGCCTAAGCGCACGTCTTCATCCAACTCGCGCAATTGCAAGAGCGCGGCGGGAAGATCAAATTCCGTATCGTTCAGTGCGGCATCGCAGAGTTGTTCCGCCAAACTTAGTGCAAGACGCCCGACGGCTTCTTCGGAGTATTCCACCACAACTTGAAATATGCCCGCTTCTAGTGTTTGGGTGGTGCGGCTAAAGGTGACCGCGCAACCCGCTTGCGCTTGCAGCCCCAACGCGGCTAATTCCAGCACGTGCGCCATGGGAATCGCTTCGTCGTGGCCAGTGGCTTGTAAAGGGCCAATTTCTGGAAAACGAGCGCGCAGACGGACTTCGAAATCGGGCAAATCAGCAACCGACATGGCAGCCTGATTGCAATTGACGATGGCTTCAATTGCGGTGTGGTGGCTCCAGAGATTTGGTCCGCGTAGGGCGCGTATGCGTGAAACTTCCATAAAGCTTTATCCTTTTTTGAGGGCGCATTGGCGTCTACGCGCCAGATAAAAATGTCTATACTGCCAAAAAAATTAAAATATATACCCTAAAGTGCGCTTTATTTATAAGCATCTTTTAATATTACTGGTAAGGGTATTGTAATTTCTGTCTATTTGCCACGCGCTGAAATCTAGAACGTTGACCGTTTCTGATTCGAATCAAAAGTGCGCAACCCCGCGCTAATGAAATCGAGTGAAATGTCCATCGCCCAGCTTGCGGCAACGGCAGCCATCACGCTTTCAGGTTGCTCGGCCTTGATTGGTTTTAACGAGGCAAGGGCGATGCTGCCGTGTTCGTTTTCGCCTTCCATCAAAACAATTTGATCGTTGCGCAAGAGCACCACACGGCCGCCCGCTGCGCAGTGCCCGGTAATCGCAGGAAGCGCTTCATCCATGCCATAAAAAATCACGCTTCCATCACACAGTTCGGCCAGTTCAACCACTTGCGCATCCCCAGCATTGAGAACCGCGGCACCTTGAGGTAAAACCACATCCACTTGTGTGCGCATCACCTTGAACATATGCTCTGGTTCGCTCACGTAGTAGTTAGCCAATTTTTCAACGCCTAACATATCGGTGACGACGCCGATCAAACACTTGTCGTAAGCGAGACCGTCAGTCAGGATCATTTCTGCATTGGTTTCGAACACGGCTGCTTGTACCGTGCGATTCATGAGTAAATTTTGTCCTGCTTTCCAGGTAGCACAGTTGTTTTTTTCCACTTGACGTTGATCGAGAAACAATCCGTGTTCACATGCCACGCCTGCGTATTTGCCACTCATCGTCAATATGTTTGCAATGAGGCGGGCGATTAAGCTTGTTCCCTTACTTCCAGCAACGCCGATCAGGGGAATACGTCCCGTCTCGTGCTCGGCAAACAGATGATTAATGATGGCTGTGCCAATCGGACGTGCTTTACCGCTTGCGGGCTTCAAATGAGCAAGCAACCCTGGGCTGGCGTTGACTTCGATGATTGCGCCGCGCTGTTCTTCTAGCGGTCTTGAAATATCATCGGCAACCAAATCAACACCGGCAATGTCGAGGCCAACAATGCGTGCCGCGAGCGTCGCCGCACGAGCAACTTCTGGATGCACTTCGTCGGTGACATCAAAGGCGACATTGCCATTCGGTTGAATCAGCACTTTTTGTCCGGCTAAGGGAACCGAGTAGGCCGTCAACCCTTGTCGTTCTAATTCCAATATGATTTCGGCACCGTGCTGCGGCGCTAAGGCATTTAAAGGGGCATCTTCTGTTGTGCCGCGACGTGGGTCGGTGTTGATTTGGCTATCGACCAATTCAATAATATTGGATGTGCCATCACCTGTTACCCAAAGCGCCTCACCTTTTGCCGCCGCCACCACATGCTTACCGACCACGAGCACGCGGTGTTCGTTACCGGTTACAAAGCGTTCAACGATGACACTTTTACTATCGCCTTTTCTTGCTGCGAGATGGTAGGCGGCGACAACATCTGCTTCCGTCATCAAGTTCAGCGAGACACCGCGACCGTGATTTCCGTCGTAGGGTTTGACCACCACAGGCAAGCCGATATCCTGCGCTTCTTCCCACGCCTCTTCAGCACTGCGCACAAGGCTGCCTTCTGGCACGGGCACGCCGCAAGCTTGTAAAAGCGTCTTGGTTAAGTCTTTGTCACTGGCGATACTTTCCGCAATTGCGCTAGTGCGATCCGTCTCGGCTGTCCAAATACGTCGCTGTGCGGACCCGTGGCCAAGTTGGACTAAATTACCCTCGGTGAGACGAATCGAAGGAATACGACGCTCCGTTGCGGCTTCAACAATATGTGCTGTGCTGGGGCCGAGGCAATAATCGTCAACGAGGTCTTTTAATTCCCCAATGCCTGAGGGGAGATCAAACGCCGTATCGTTAATCATGGCCATCAAAAAATCACGCGCAAGTGTTAATGTGGCGCGACCTACTTGCTCCTGACGTGTGCGAAACGCCATTTTATATAAGCCAGTTTGCGAGGTGGAGCGCGTTTGCCCAAAGCCCGTGCGCATGCCCGCAAGATTTTGTAATTCAAGCACGACATGTTCAAGAATATGGGCCGCCCATGTTCCCTCAATTAGGCGCTGATGGAAGCCACCCACTTCTCCTACACCGCAGCGATGTTGCAACAGGCCAGGCAGGGCAGTGACCAAGCGCTCGGTCAAGCCGGGAATCAGGTTTGAGGGATATTCTTCAAGTGCACCGATATCGACCCATACTTCGATGACAGGACGGTAGGTCCAAATATTTGGTCCACGCAAATGGTTTACGCGCAGGAATTGGAGGTCTTTATTTTTTGTAGTCATGGAATCGTCGGTCGTCGCAAAGCAAATTTTTTAATAATGTTATCGAAGGGCTAGGCCACAGTGCTATACCTATTGGAATAAATTGAAGCTGGCGATTCGTAGAAATTGCCCAATGCCGTGAGGGGCAAGAAGGTTTTCGTTACGAGCTGCTTTTCTAATCTTGCCATAGCGATGATATTCTGAGAGATGCAAAAAAGGTAAAAAAACGAGGGCTGTTTGCGTGCAAGTGGCTTGCTTTTAGCCTGATATACTGGCTCTCATTCCATTTCTAAATCAATCGTGTCGTTGTTGCCTTCGCCTTGCCGTGCTACAAAACTATCCGCAGCTCGTCGCCTGGGCACAATTGATTTGGAAATGGAGTCCTTAGTCTTGATTCGATAGAATACCGTAAATATTGACGCAAGTGACACGCAGTTATGAACAGCACGAGGTCACACGATAAGCGTAATCGCGGCGTCAACGGGATCACAAATCTACGCGTTCATGCTGCTCCTGACCGTTTTTTGACGGCATTCAACACCATTTTCGAAATTTTTTAATAATGACATCTAATCAACTTAGTACTACGTCGCTCCCCGTTGCCACAGATGTGCCCGCACCATGGACCATGGAGTTGCAACAACATTTGATGTCGGGAGAGAACGTACTTAGTGCACTTGAGGTTGACCTCGACGCAAAACTTCGTTTTGTTAATGGCGTCATCGTGGTGACGAATCAGCGTTTGTTGTCGAAAGCACCGGGTGAAGCAAGCTGGTCGTCGTGGAAATTTGCACATAACTTAAGCTTGCGGCACCACGATCATGCTGGTGTGGGACATATAGAATTGGTGAGTGATCAGCAATGTTTGGCGCATTGGCGTTTTACCTTGGGTCAGAACTTGCATGCAATTCGCTTGATTGATCAATTCAAAGAGCAATTGCATGAGCACGTCACTGGTGAGCCTGTGCAGCAAGCCGAGCAAAATATTTGCCCTAGCTGTAAAGCGAAGTTAGAGCCAGATCAAGAAGAATGCCCAGTTTGTACGAAGGTAATTTACACACCTCCTTCGACTTGGACGCTTTTTAGATTATGGCGCTTTGCTCGTCCATATCGTGTGCCTTTAGCAATCGGCTTTATGTTGATGCTGTTTGGCACCGCTGCACACATGATTCCGCGATACCTCACCAAACCATTAACGGATGAAGTTCTCATTCCCTATCAAAATGGTGTTGCGGTTGATCCGAACCTTGTCGCGGTGTATATCGGCGGCTTACTTGGTTCCGCCGTTATTGCGTGGCTGCTCAGTTGGGGCAAGACCTATATTTTGGCCTTGGTATCTGAACGAATTGGCGCAGATTTGCGCACCACAACTTACGAGCATTTATTAAAACTCTCACTCGAATATTTTGGCGGCAAGCGCACGGGCGACTTAATGTCGCGTATCGGCAGTGAAAGTGACCGCATTTGCGTGTATTTGTCTTTGCATTTGTTAGATTTTGCCACTGACGTATTGATGTTTTTTATGACGGCAGTCGCGCTTTTGCAAATTAATACGAAACTCGCCTTGGTCACTTTACTGCCGCTCCCATTTATCGCTTTTATGATCCACAAAGTAAGGGATAAATTACGTACCGGTTTTGAGAAAATTGATCGCGTATGGGGCGAAGTCACGAATGTTCTCGCTGATACCATTCCAGGCATTCGAGTGGTAAAAGCATTTGCTCAAGAAAGCCGTGAAGCAGGTCGTTTTCGCGAAGCCAATAAACATAATTTAACAGTCAATGACAAATTGAATAAAATCTGGTCTTTGTTCTCTCCGACGGTTTCGTTCTTGACTGACCTTGGGATTTTGGTGGTTTGGGCTTTCGGCATTTGGCAGGTTTCACGCAATGAAATTACGGTTGGTGCTTTGGTCGCTGCCGTCGCATTTATTAGTAATTTCTATGGTCGTATTGATTCAATGAGCCGGATCGTGTCAGTCACTCAAAAATCAGCGTCTGCAGCAAAACGTATTTTTGATATTTTGGACCATGTTTCCAGCGTTCCCGAACCACAACAACCTGTGAAAGTGAAGGAAGTGCGCGGCGAAATTGAACTGCGCGAAGTTGGGTTCCGATATGGCAATCGTGCTGTGAACCGTGGAATTACGCTGCATATTAAACCAGGCGAAATGATAGGCTTGGTTGGACATAGCGGCTCTGGCAAAAGTACTTTGGTCAATTTGATTTGTCGTTTTTACGACGTGTCTGAGGGCGCGATTTTGTTGGATGGCGTGGATATTCGCTCGTTCACAATTGCTGATTACCGGCGAAATATTGGTCTTGTTTTACAAGAACCTTTTCTATTTTTTGGCAGCATTGCCGATAACATCGCGTACGGAAAACCCCATGCAACAAGGGCCGAAATCATTGCAGCAGCGCGCGCGGCGCATGCACACGAGTTTATTTTGCGCTTGCCGCAAGGCTATGATTCGATGGTGGGTGAACGGGGACAAGGTTTATCTGGGGGAGAACGTCAACGTATTTCAATCGCTAGAGCGTTGTTGATCGATCCGAAAATTTTGATCATGGATGAAGCCACGTCGTCTGTGGACTCGGAAACAGAAAAAGAAATCCAAAAGGCACTCGATAATCTCGTCAAAGGCCGCACGACGATTGCGATTGCACATCGCTTATCTACCTTGCAAAAAGCAGATCGCTTGGTCGTGCTAGATCGTGGTCGCGTGGTTGAAGTGGGTAGCCACGACGAATTGATGGCGCGTGAAGATGCTTATTTCCGTTTGTATGAGGCGCAAGCACGCAACGCGGAAGCGAATGCTTCAATCGGCGGAGAATAAAATGACGACATTATTTGAACTAAGCCGCAATGCATTTGGCCACCTCGTTCTTACACAAGAAAATGGGCAAGTGATTGAAAACGTCAGCCCAGTGCGTGCTTTTCCTATCCAATCGCCTAACGATGGTATCTCCTTGGTTCAAGAAGACGGGAAAGAAGTCGCTTGGATAGATGCCTTGAGCGAATTGTCAGAACCTAGCCGCACCCTTGTTTCCGAAGAACTTGAAGGGCGCGAATTTATGCCTGAAGTCTTGCGCATTGTGAGTGTGACGAATTACGCCACTCCGTGTACCTGGAAAGTTGAAACAGACCGAGGCGAGACTGAGTTTGTACTCAAAGGTGAAGAGGATATACGGCGCATCGGCAGTACGTCATTGCTGATAGCTGACAATCACGGCATTCATTTTTTAATCCGCGATATGTTTCAAGTCGATAAACACAGCCGTAAGATTCTGGATCGCTTTTTGTAGACCCAATGCAGCCATTTTGAGAGCGTAAAGTAATTCCATTTCCAAATCATTCGTGTCGTTGTTGCCTTCGCCTTGCCGTGCTACAGCACTGTCTGCGGCTCGTCGCCTAGACACAATTGATTTGGAAATGGAATAAGTTATCGTTATGGCTGAAGAACCAGGCGATATAGCCTCGTTTCCGTGTTATCGCCAGCGAGCAGAGTGGTTTTTTGAAAAATAAAACCGAGCTTGATTAAGAGCCGATTTGATCGCTCATTCGTTGGCGAGGTTATTGCTGCGAGTTGTTTAATAGGCAGCGAATTTTTGGTATGCGTGAGCACGGCAAGGGCGGCTTCATAGGCGTAGCCTTGGCCGCAAAACTCAGGCAAAAAAGCGTAGCCAAGATCAACATCATCCAAACTATCGCGCTTGGTCAAGCCACAAATGCCCATCGGTAGACGCGTCGTGCGGTCTTCAACCAAATAAAAACTAAAGCCAAATTTTTCCTGCGAGGCCAAGGCACCGGTTTCGATAGACGCGCGAGACTCATCAAGCGTGCGTATTCCTTTGTCACGTATGTTTGAGATAAACGTCGGTTCATTCACGAGTCGCAAATAAAATTCAGCGTCGTCCAGACGCATTACGCGCAAATGAAGGCGCTCCGTCGATATGATGTCCATGTTTTTCTCGGTTGTTAATGCGCCACGTTTGCTGAATCGCTCGGCTTCAAAACTCTTCCCAATCGTTTTCTCCACCTTGTTCATTCTTTTTTGAAGGCGTGTCTTTCTTTGTGGAGGGCGCTTCAACTGCAATTTGTCGATTCGGCATGCCTTTTTTTTGCGCAGCTTTTGTATCAACCTTTGCTACTTTAAAGCTTTGGCGAGCCTGTTCTGTTGGCTTCTCGAAACCACTGCTAGCTGGTAGATTGAGTTTGAAAATACTCACGGCGTGAGAAAGAGCGGCGGCTTGTTCTTGCATGCTTTCTGCAGCGGCAGCAGCTTGTTCCACCAAGGCAGCATTTTGTTGCGTGATTTCATCCATTTGCGTAATCGCATGGTTGACTTGCTCAATTCCCGCACTTTGCTCTTGGCTGGCAGCGGTAATTTCGCTCATGATGTCTGCAACGCGCTGCACTGAGCTGACGATGTCGCCCATGGTGTGACCAGCATCGTCCACCAAACGGCTGCCTGCATCCACTTTGGAAACTGAGTCATCAATTAAGTTCTTGATTTCCTTCGCGGCACTCGAACTACGCTGCGCCAAACTGCGCACTTCTGATGCAACAACCGCGAATCCGCGGCCTTGTTCTCCTGCACGGGCCGCCTCTACCGCAGCATTTAAGGCGAGAATATTCGTTTGGAAAGCGATTCCCTCGATGACGCTAATGATGTCAACAATCTTCTTAGAGCTTTCTTTGATTGAACTCATGGTGGTGACGACTTCGCCGACCACTTTTCCACCTTTAACCGCAACATCTGAAGCAGAGATTGCCAATGAATTCGCTTGACGGGCGTTGTCGGCGTTTTGTTTTACCGTTGAGGTTAATTCTTCCATTGAAGAAGCGGTTTCCTCAAGTGAACTCGCTTGAGATTCGGTACGCGCAGATAGATCAGCATTACCTGCGGCAATCTCACTGGACGAGGTTGAAATTGTTTCGGCGCTGCGATGCACCTGCCCAATTGTCATGACCAAACTATTGTTCATGTCTGCCATTGCGCTTAGAAGCGAGCCGGTTTCATCGTTAGACTTGATTTGAATTTTTGCCGTTAGGTCGCCATCAGCAACTTGTCGTGCAACATCAATGGCTTCTTTAAGTGGATCAGTAATTGAGCGAGTGATGAGCGCTGCGAAGATCGCACTAATAAGCGTAGCAAGTACCCCTGAGATAAGCATTAAATTTCGCGAAAATGCGATGTCGCGTTTAATCGCATCGTCAGCGTCCGACATGTCGGTTCTTTGCATGCTAATGATGGTTTCAATATCTTCGACTGCTGCGTTCAAAACGGGAAACTGAGTTTTTTCCATTAAGGCCGAGGCTTCGTCCCGAGAATCGAGTTCCATTAAATCCGCAACCTGGCCGAAAACGCCGACAAATTTCGTCATTGATTGGTTGAGTTTTTCAAGCGCTGCTTTTTCTCGTGGTGACTCAGCAAGATTGGTGAGAGACTTGATGAGCGCGAAACTTCGCTCTTTGATGCTGTCGAATTCAAGGTATTGTTTTGAGCGGTCGTGCGATTCTGAGGTAATAAACAGTTCCGCTGTGTTGCGTCCATTGCGTTGAATAAGGGAGGATATTTCTAGTGCAATCGTCACGCTTACTGCGTTTTTGTCCAAGATTTGCTGGTTGCGTTTACCGATTGTATTAAGGCGATTGGCATTCGCAAATACCATGGCTAGCATGACCAGTAAAGTTGCACCAAACGCTATCCAAAGCCTATATTTGATTCTTAAATTGCTGAGCTTCATAGATTTTTTCCTATTAGTTAACAAATTTGTGGCGCTGTCCGCAAATGACTTAAGTCGAAATTTTAATTTCTGATCATTATCATACACAGACGATACGCAGCAAATACACAGAAAAACAGAAAAATGGCGTAAGTTGTTGTTTTGAAGGATGACGATGATTGATTAGAAACACTTATTGTGCGGCTCAGGAGCGAGTTCGGTTGATCAATTTTGTTAAAAATAGTGAAATCTGGGCAGTCGTATCGCATGTTTGCGCAAATTTGGTGATCTCTTAATTGCCGATTTTTTGATTTGCACAACCTGTTGATTCGCTCGGGTACGATTTGGATTTCGCGTATACTCCACTCGCGCCCTAACTTAATACCCAAGTGTGATGCAAATCCATCACAGTGAAAAAAAATCCTACCTATGAACCTACATCAACTGCGCTTTGTTCGCGAAGCAGTGCGCCAGAATTTTAAT
>CAYPNW010000091.1:7197-9892 GCA_964411965.1 uncultured Burkholderiaceae bacterium | reverse complement strand
TTTCGCTGCTCTTCGTTGCCAATAGCTCGCTATTGGCGCCTCATTCGCAACAAAAATGCCTCGAAAAGTGCATCCGCCATCGTCACAAATCCTAAAGGAAAATCTGGGTTGAAGAGTTCGGTTTCTACTCATGTTGAGTTAGGATTTTTCCGCTTCTAGATTAATAAAAGTAGGCAGTATAGGTAAAAACACTTAGTTCCACGCTTTATCTACAAGCGGATATAAATAATACCTACCGCAGTACCATAATTTCCTCGCGAAATTAATCGTGTTCCCCCGTCTCATCTTCCTTCGGTAATTGGCGTCCACGCAACTGCAAGGCTTGCCTAAGTAAATATTCCACTTGCGCATTTGCACTGCGTAATTCTTGCGCAGCCAAGCGCTCGATCTCGGCCCAAAGGACGGGATCAATACGCAAGGGAAAGGATTTTTTACTTGGGCTGGCCACGTTGCTTTTACCGTACGTTTGCTGAAGTGTGAGAAATGCGCGCTTGTAAAAAACTCGCCAGACGTTGGGGGTCGGCTGATCCCAAACGAAATTTTGTGCCATCGCGTTTTGTGATGCGCACAGCACCAAAGCCATGCGCGTTATACAGCCACCCTTCACGCGTCAATTTGATTCCCCAACCTTCAATCCATCGAGAGTGGGCTAACTCAACATGCGCAATCTCGGACAATGGCATTCGCCAACTTGGACGCGAAAAAAATCCGAATGACCAAGCGAGATCATCGGGTGTAATTCGAATCGTCAACAATCCAAGAAGAACAAAAACCAAGGCAAAAACTAACAATATCAGCAGCACAATCAAAACAAGTGTGTCCTTATCACCGCCGGTTCCTAAAAAGGATGCGACTGTAATTGCAATTGAGATCGGCGCGATCAACCACATTAATTTCATCGCTTGTTTTTCGATATAAGCGTCGTTCATTTTTTCTCCGTGCATCAAAAAAATTGGATCACCAAATCAACTGGCAATAATTTAATTTCCCGGCCGTTTTTTCTTCGCAGCGCGCTGTTCATCTTCAGCGATATCCTCCGCGCTTAGCGGCACAAACGCACCTTGCATACGAGTTTTGAGATAACGCTCGCCGTCCGGTGAGTTCCACATTTGAAACACCCACACGTGCAACACCACCCCCACCACGAGAGCGAGAAAAAGAAAAAGAATTAATAATCCTGTGCTCATACTTTGTCCTTAGTGTTTTTTCAAAGTTAAAAGTAAATGACCTGAAATCGACTTAATTGTAAAGCGTGCCTGCATTAATAACGGGTTGCGCATCTTTGTCCGAACACAAGACCACCAATAAATTGCTGACCATGGCGGCTTTGCGCTCATCATCTAATTCAACGATTTTTCGCTCGGATAAACCCTGCAAAGCTTCTTCCACCATGCTGACCGCGCCATGCACAATCTTCTTTCGTGCGCTGATAATCGCTTCGGCTTGCTGGCGGCGCAGCATGACTTGAGCAATTTCTGGCGCGTAAGCGAGGTGCGTTAATTTGGCATCTTCGACGTCAATGCCGGCGGCGGCGAAGCGCGTATGCAATTCAACCCGCATGGCGTTCGCTACAACATCCATTCCGGCACGCAGCGTGGTTTCGTCTTGGCTTAAATCTTCACCATCGTCGTACGCATATTGCGAGGCAAGATGGCGCAAGGCGGCTTCCGCTTGCACATTCACGAAGCGCTCGAAATCATCCACGTTGTAAATCGCCAATGCCGTTTCTTCCACACGCCAGACTATCGCCGCGCCAATTTCAACGGGATTGCCGCGCTTATCATTCACTTTTAATGGTGGCGTATTCAAGGTACGTGCGCGCAAGCTGAGTTTGCGCTTGGCGTAAAACGGGTTCACCCAACGCAAGCCTTCGCTGCGGTCTGTGCCTTTGTAATCACCAAACAAAGACAACAAGGCAACTTCATTGGGTTGCAACATGTACATGCCGCTTAGGAAGAAAAAGCCGAAAGCACTAATTGCGAGATGGATAATGAGCTCACTCGGCCCGCCTAAAGTGGTTTCCTTGATGCGTAAAATTAAAGAAATAATCGCGCCAATCGCCAGCACCAAACCAACAAACAAAATCAAATAACCGTTCCATGAGGTCAATGACTTTTCTTGTATGTGTTTGCGCATTGCGGCACCTTTTTTGATTGAGTCCATAGTTTTCTTTCTTCAGGTTGAAATCAAAGTGATATCACTTTAGGATCACTTTTAATCACTGTCAAGCTGTTTTTTACAACCGCTTACAAAAAATAAAGGAAGAAAAATTTTGTTAATTTCAACAGTCGCACCACACTGCGAGCGATGCCATCAGGTAAGATGCCTGACATGAAAAATCAGCCAGACACAATGCTGGCGCTCTCATTGGCAAGGCCGGCCATAACTAAACCTAGAAACGGCAGTTGACCGCTATCAAATGTAGAACGCGATTTATTTCATTGAATTTTTTGACATTTGTAACTGTTACGGCTTTGGTGAGAACGCTACGGACATGACTGCACACTTTTTCGCTCCCCTGGACTGCGTTACTTCTCCTTGCAGCATGCAGGCTTGCGCGTCGTCGTGTTGGGCGTCACACGCCTTGCCAGAGAAGCGAAAAAATGCACATTCATGTCCGTTCAACTACCGTTTCTAGGTTAAATGAAAAGTAAAATCCGCACAGAAGCTGCTGCCTTGTGGCAAATTGCCTGGC
>CAYPNW010000091.1:5420-7097 GCA_964411965.1 uncultured Burkholderiaceae bacterium | reverse complement strand
TAAATGAAAAGTAAAATCCGCACAGAAGCTGCTGCCTTGTGGCAAATTGCCTGGCCCGTCTTAGTCGGGCAACTGGCCACCGTGGGTATGTCGGTGTCTGACGTTGCGATGACTGGCCACTACAACGCGCAGGACTTAGCCGCCGTGGCTATTGGTGCCTCGCTTTGGGCAATTATCATGGTCACGGTAACAGGCGTGATGATTGCCGTGAACGCCGTGGTAGCACACGAAGTCGGTGCGGCCAACTTTAAGCGCGTACCGCACATGATGCGCCAAGCGATGTGGATGTCCTTGGGCATAGGTCTGATAGCGTGCGCCATACTGAACTGCGGCACGGCACTCTTCGATTACCTCTACATCGAAGCACACGTACAAGCAAAAGCCACCGACTTCGTCCGCGCAATTAGCCTGGGTATGCCAGCCTTTGCCATGTACCGCGCGCTCTATGGCTACACCACCAGTTTGAATGAAACCAAACCTGTGATGATGATTGCGCTAGGCGGCTTGTTTTTTAATATTTTCGCCAACTGGGTGCTGATTTACGGCAAATGGGGCGTGCCAGAAATGGGCTCCACTGGCTGCGCACTGGCGACCGCCGCGGGTCTTTGGTTGATGTTGTTCGCCATGTTGTGGTGGATTAAGTCCTCACCCAAATATGTGCAAACCTATCCTTTCACGCATTGGGAAGCGCCTAACTGGGCGGAAATTGGCTCGACCCTGCGTATCGGCGTGCCGATTGGCATTACCTATTTTGCGGAAGTGTCGGCGTTTTGTGCGGTGGGTTTATTGGTCGCCCGCTTTGGCGTGGTGCAGGTCTCGGCCAACCAAATCGCCTTAAATTTCTCATCCCTCGTGTTTATGGTGCCCATGAGCATTGGCATTGCGCTTACCACCCGCGTTGGACAAAGCTTAGGCGAAGGTGATGCTGAAAAAGCGCGCTTCATCGCTTGGGTTGGTGTGGCTTTATCGCTCGCATTTGCAGTGCTCTCGGCGATTTTTATTGCGCTGTTTCGCTTTCAGGTCGCCGCAGCCTATACCTCAGATGTCGCAGTGCAAGATGTTGCGGCCGTGTTACTTTTGTTGGCGGCGATTTTTCAACTGCCTGATGCAATTCAAGTCACCACCTCATGCGCGATACGCGGCTACAAAGTCACCCGTCCACCCATGATTATTCAGCTCATGGCGTTTTATGGCTTTGCGTTGCCTATCGGTTGGGCCTTGGGCTTAGCGCCTGATTGGTTGCCTTGGAAACCAGATCAAGCGATGGCAGCGGCAGGTTTTTGGATTGCCCTCGTTCTGGGATTAACCATTGCCGCCATTTTACTCAGCGCTTATTTGCACAAACTCAGCGTAAGTAAAATTGGCTACAAAGCCAACTCCGGTAAAATAGCGGGCTGAACCTTTACTTGGCTTGCGCGGAACGGCTTGATAGCCGCATTAATCTGCGCAAATTTTTGCGCTATTTTTTGCATTTTTTGCAGAAACGCCAGCTTAACTTTTTACAAAGCACATCATGAGTCTTCAATGCGGTATCGTCGGCCTGCCTAATGTCGGCAAATCAACTCTGTTTAACGCCCTAACCAAAGCGGGCATCCCTGCTGAAAATTACCCTTTCTGCACCATCGAACCGAATGTCGGCGTGGTGGAAGTGCCTGACCCACGGCTCGCGCAACTCTC
>CAYPNW010000091.1:2256-5320 GCA_964411965.1 uncultured Burkholderiaceae bacterium | reverse complement strand
CACCGTGAAAACAAAAAAGCCCGCTCGGGCGATAAAGACGCTGCAAAATTAGTGGCGCTGCTAGAGCGCATCATGCCAGCCTTAAACGACGCGAAACCCGTGCGTGCTTTAGGTCTAGATGCGGAAGAAATGTTGCTCATCAAACCGCTCTGCTTAATTACCGCTAAGCCCGCCATGTATGTGGCCAATGTCTCAGATCATGGCTTTACCGACAACCCGCTATTAGATCAACTGACGCAATTTGCCCAAGCGCAGAACGCACCGATCGTGGCCATTTGCGCCTCCATCGAATCAGAAATCGCTGATCTAGACGACGCCGACAAAGCCGATTTCTTGGCCGATATGGGTATGCAAGAACCTGGCCTAGATCGCTTAATCCGCGCCGCTTTCAAGCTGCTTGGTCTGCAAACTTATTTCACGGCCGGCGTGAAAGAAGTGCGCGCATGGACCATTCATATCGGCGACACCGCCCCTCAAGCGGCGGGCGTGATTCACACGGACTTTGAACGCGGCTTCATCCGCGCACAAACCATCGCCTTTGACGACTACATCGCGCACAAAGGTGAGGCAGGCGCAAAAGAAGCGGGAAAGATGCGCGCCGAGGGCAAAGAGTATGTGGTGAAAGATGGCGATGTGTTGAATTTCTTGTTTAACGTGTAACACCGACATTACTTTTTGCGCCTTCTTAACGATGCTTCGTACCACACTCAGGGCGCAAAATGGCTTTCTGCAAATCGGATCAGCTTAACGACTATGTTGCAATTTCAAGAGAATCGCAACATAGTCGATTGACCTGTCGTCGCCAGCGACATAAACTAAAAATATGTCGCAAAATTCAAAAAATTAAACCATGTCCATTTGGCGTCCAGACTTGTCCTATAACGAGTTGCCGCCTTTGCCGCCTCGCACAGAGGTTGAATCGCGCGCGGTACTCAAGCAATGCATTGCAGCCCGAGCCGCATTGGCCGAACTAAAACAAGCAGCCGAACTCATTCCTAATCAGGGCGTTTTAATCAATGCGCTACCGCTTTTGGAAGCACAAGCCAGTTCGGAAATAGAAAACATCGTCACCACAACAGACCGGCTATTTCAGTATCAGAGCGATGGTGAACATGCCGACCCCGCAACACGCGAAGCCCTGCGCCACAGCAGTGCGTTGCTCGAAGGGTTTCAAGCACTCAAACAAACCCCATTAAATACGCGCACCGCCGAACAGGTTTGTTCACGCATTAAAGGCATTGCGATGCAGGTTAGACGCGTACCGGGAACAGCGCTCGCTAATCAAGCGACGGGAGAAGTGATCTATACCCCGCCAGCAGGTGAAGATTTACTAAGGACGAAGCTCGCCAACTGGGAACGCTATCTTCATGAAGAGCGCGATATTGACCCTTTAGTACGCATGGCGGTTGGGCACTACCAGTTTGAGGCAATCCACCCCTTTACAGATGGCAACGGTCGAACCGGACGTATTTTGAACAGTCTGTTCCTAATTCAGGAAGAATTACTAACGCTACCAATTCTTTATCTCAGCCGTCACATTATCAAAAACAAGACTAACTATTACCGCCTATTGCTGGAGGTTACGCGCAGCGAGGCATGGGAGCCGTGGATTATCTATTTACTAGTTGGTATTGAAGAAACAGCACGTTGGACGATCGCGAAAATTTCAGCAATACGCGAGCTATCCACATTGACCATCGCCCATGTAAAACAGGCAGCGCCCAAAATATACAGCCGTGAGTTGGTCGACTTGATTTTTGACTTGCCTTATTGCCGCATCCTGAATCTTGTCGAGAGAGACATCGCCGGCAGGCAAGCTGCCTCGCGCTACTTAAAACAACTCGTCGACATTGGCGTGTTAGAAGAAAGAACCGTCGGGCGTGACAAGCTATTTATTCATCCTAAGCTGATGCACTTGCTGACACGGGATGGAAATTCAGTTACGGCTTACTCCAATAAATAAGACAGGATCCTAGTCGATGCCGAACAATGACAAACCAAAAGATTCAATGGATAGAAAACTGCTTAACTGAACGGCATTACCTTTTGCATGCGCTTTTTTCGGTGCAACTCATTGAAGGTAACTCGATGAAGGCAACGCGATTTCTGCGAATTAAATCAAACTTCATTCACTCGCCACTTTGAACAAAGGTCTCAGGTATGATGCCAATTTTAAGCACCAGCTGCTTTCTTTCCTTGCACTTTGACCTTGGATAGACCATGCCACGTTTGACCGAACTCACGCTCTACCCGATAAAATCGTGCGCAGGCATTGCACTTGAATCTGCACAAGTGACGGCAAAAGGTTTGTACTTCTCTGGCGTGTACGATCGAGAATGGATGTTGGTTGATACGCAGGGCATGCTTATTACGCAGCGCGAGTATCCCAAAATGGCGGCCATACGGCCCAGCATTGTTGGCGATGAATTACATCTCCACTTTGCTGCGTCTGCCAATTTCCCTACGCTGACTTTAGCGATCAAACCTACGACTAACGCAAACAATGTGACGAGACAAGTACAGGTTTGGGATGACGTACTCCATGCCAACGATGCGGGCGATGAGGCGGCAAATTGGTTTAGCTCTGCGCTTGGCGTGCCTTGTCGCTTGGTGCGTTTTGATCCAGCAGCATCACGCATTGCTAGCAGTCGTTGGGTAGCGGGGCAAGAAATTCCCACGCATTTTTCTGACGGTTTCCCTATGCTCTTGATCGGCCAAGCGTCGCTCGATGATTTAAACGAAAAATTGCTAAAAAAAGGTTTAGATGCCGTTCCTATGAACCGGTTTCGCCCTAACTTAGTGATTGATGGATGTGAGGCGTTTGAAGAAGATTACGCAGAATCACTGAGCTTCGGCAACGACTCTGCCAGTATTATTCTCAAACCCGTCAAACCTTGCCCGCGTTGTCCCATGCCTGCGGTTGACCAAGCCTCAGGCGAGGTGGGTCCGAATCCAGTGGATATGCTGCAGACTTATCGCGTGAATCCCTTGGTTGACGACGCGGTGACTTTTGGCATGAATGTGATACTGCAGCAAGGCGAAGGTGGCATACTTCAGCGTGGCG
>CAYPNW010000091.1:0-2156 GCA_964411965.1 uncultured Burkholderiaceae bacterium | reverse complement strand
TAAATCAGCACATCTTAAAACGTCATCAAGCGTTAGAGTTAAAGCTCATCGGTGCAGTCTGTTTTCGTGATTTACTCGACACGATTTTTAATACCCTCAAACAAATTTCAGAGCTTGATTTCGTCTCGCTGACATTATTAGAAAACCAGAACAATCTAAAGCAGATATTGTCAGACTTAGAAATTGCGCATGACGAATACCCTTGCCTGCTGTTTGCTAAATCTGTCGCTGACTTTAACCTCGACGGTGAAGCGCTAACAAAGTCTGTTTTAACCCGCTTCGACGCGAAACTGCACGGGCATTTGTTGGCGTCAACCGATCGACCGCCTAGTAGCATCGCCATCGTTCCCCTACTCCGACAAGGAAACTTGTTTGGCAGTTTGATTATGGGTAGTGTCGATGCTGAGCGCTTCAATCCGAATCTAGGCACGGACTTCATCGAGCGCATGGCGGCCATCATTTCAATTTGCCTAGAAAACGTGATGAATCGCGAACGGCTAACACATATTGGCCTAACCGACGCGCTCACCAACGTCAGTAATCGGCGCTTTGTGGAGCAACGTTTGCTAGAAGAAATCGGCCGTTCCCGCCGACAAAACTACAACATCGCCTGCCTTTATTTGGATATTGATTTTTTCAAAAAAATTAATGACGAACATGGGCACCAAGGTGGTGACGATGTACTTAAAGAAGTGGCGGGCCGGATTAAAAAAGAATTGCGTTCCCACGATACGGTGGGGCGCTTTGGCGGTGAAGAGTTCGTCGTCATCTTGGTCAATACCAATCAAGCAGATGCGCTCATGGTGGCAGAACGCATCCGTCAAAGCATCGCCGAAAAACCCTTCCTGCTCACGATGGCCGATACCTGTTCGACCAGCATTTCAATCGGTCTAGCCACGCTACACGAGAACCAGCACCAAGACGATATCAGCACCTGTGCGGAAGACCTTCTATGGCGCGCCGATAAAGCCTTGTATCAAGCAAAGCGCAACGGGCGCAATCAAGTTTGCCTAGGCTTGGTTTAAAAAAGCTAGCCGATAAACCACACCCGCGTTGCGCAGTGAAACACCACGCAACGACCGCGAAAACCTTGCATAAAAAAACAATTTATTTGGAGTATGCCTAAAAATAGGCATGATCGCGCTTTATTTAAAAGCGCACTGAGATAATGCTACTAGGGGTATGCAAATTAGGCGACTTTGGCATCGCCGGTTTTGAGACGCTCATACTTTGCCATCAATTCTTCACGGCTTTCGCGCCATTCGGGATTGAACGGAATGCAGCTTACGGGGCAGACTTGTTGGCATTGTGGCTCATCGAAATGACCAACGCATTCAGTACACTTGTTCGGGTCAATCTCATAAATCTCGACGCCCATGTAGATCGCTTCGTTAGGGCACTCGGGCTCACACACGTCACAATTGATGCAGTCGTCAGTAATCAATAAAGCCATGGATCTTTATCCTAAGTTGGCAATTTTTTGCTTAAGCCACTTATCGACAGAAGGGAAAACAAACTTCGAGACATCGCCACCTAACATGGCAATCTCACGCACGATGGTGCCTGAGATAAATTGATATTGGTCAGACGGTGTGAGGAAGAGCGTTTCAACATCAGGCAACAGATAACGATTCATCCCTGCCATTTGAAATTCGTATTCAAAGTCCGAAACTGCGCGTAAGCCACGTACGATAACGCGGGCGTCATTTTTTCGCACAAAATCTTTCAGCAAACCAGAAAAACTTTCCACGCGCACGTTGGGATAATGGCCTAAGACCTCGTTGGCAATCGTCAGTCGCTCGTCTAGGCTAAAAAAAGGTTTTTTGTTCTTGCTGTCGGCCACACCCACTACCAAAGTGTCGAATAAACCCGACGCCCGGCGCACCAAATCTTCGTGTCCACGCGTTAAAGGATCAAATGTTCCTGGGTATACGGCTGTCACCATGTCAATTCCTTGGTTTTCTTGGTTAGGTCAAAAGATCAATGTTTGGCGCGAACGGGTCATTGCGGTTAAGGCGAAAAAGTAAACCGAATAGTCTCAAATAGGTATAAACGATTGTTAAACCCAGATTCTCCATTAGGATTTGTGACGATGACGGATGCATTTTTCGAGGCAGTTTCGCGGCGAATGAGGCGCCAATAGCGAGCTATTGGCA
>CAYPNW010000090.1:3679-9931 GCA_964411965.1 uncultured Burkholderiaceae bacterium | reverse complement strand
GAAGACATACACTATCAATTACAAACCCTGTGTCCACATATCGTACTTAAGTAAATAACCATGCTGCGTATTACAAACCTACAACTCCCGCTTGATCACGCTGAACTCGATTTAGAAAATTCTATTTTAAAAAAACTTGAACTCAATAAAGAAGAATTAAACTGCTTCACCATTTTCAAACGCAGCTACGATGCGAGAAAAAAAACGGCGATACAGTTAATTTATACAATCGATGTAGAAGCTACGATTGATGGCGCAAAAATAAAATCCCTACTTAGTCGGCCAGACATTTCGCGCACTCCGGATACGAATTATCAATTCGTTACACAAAAAAACTCAAACGAATCAAAACGTCCAGTCATCGTCGGCTTTGGCCCATGTGGATTATTCGCCGCATTAATCTTGGCGCAGATGGGTTACAAACCCATCGTCTTGGAAAGAGGCAAAGAGGTAAGAGAGAGAACCAAAGACACTTGGGGTCTTTGGCGCAAACGTGAACTTACACCAGAATCAAATGTTCAATTTGGCGAAGGTGGCGCTGGCACATTCTCTGATGGCAAATTATGGAGCCAAATCAAAGACCCGAAGCACTATGGGCGGAAGGTTTTGACTGAATTCGTAAAAGCGGGTGCCCCGCCCGAGATTTTATACGTCAGCAAGCCTCATATTGGGACATTCCGCCTCGTAAAAATGATCGAAGAAATGCGTGCAACTATAGAATCATTAGGTGGTGAAATACGCTTTCAACAAAAAGTTACTGACATTGATTTAAAGGATGGTCAAGTACATGGCTTGCAAATTAATAATAATGAATACCTTGCGACGCGACATGTCGTCCTCGCGATTGGACACAGCGCACGCGACACATTTGAATTAATTCATCAGGTGGGCATATTTGTTGAAGCAAAACCATTTTCCGTCGGCTTTCGCATCGAACATCCACAATCGATCATTGATAAAGCGCGCTTTGGCCCCAACGCCGGAAATAAAATACTTGGCGCTGCCGATTACAAACTCGTACATCACGCAAGCAATGGACGCTCAGTCTACAGCTTCTGTATGTGCCCGGGCGGCACCGTGGTTGCCGCGACCTCTGAACCGGGGCGAGTCGTCACAAACGGGATGAGCCAATACTCACGCAATGAACGCAATGCAAACAGCGCGATCGTCGTTGGCATTAGTCCTGAAGATTATCCTGGGGGAGCACTCGCAGGTATTGATTTCCAACGTCAATTAGAAAGCTTTGCGTACATTCACGCGGGTTCTAACTACAACGCCCCAGGTCAGTTAATAGGAGACTTTTTAAAAAATGCGCCCTCCAAAGAATTTGGATCTGTTCTCCCCTCGTACAAACCAGGTGTGACGTTATGCGATTTAAGTCCAACCTTGCCTGCATTTGCTATCACTGCCATCCGTGAGGCGTTGCCCGAATTTGAAAAGCAAATTAAGGGTTTCTCAATGGCAGATGGGATCTTGACTGGCGTGGAAACGCGGACATCGTCGCCCATCAGAATCAAACGCAACGATCACGATCTACAAAGCATCAACACCAAGGGACTTTATCCAGCGGGTGAAGGCGCTGGCTATGCAGGCGGTATTTTGTCCGCGGCGATTGACGGTATCAAGGTTGCAGAGGCGGTCGCAATCAACATTAACAGCGAAAAGCCCAAAAACCTCTCGTGAATCAATCAAACTAAAACAAAAAAAGCCGAGCGAAAACTCGGCTTTTTCTATTGCTGATAAGAAGGCTCTATTTAATTAACTCTTCCAAACCTTCAGCAAGCTCAGTAACGGCCGGCATGTCAACAAGGAGTAGCTTCGCATTAAGCCCTAACTTTTCCGCAACCTCAACAGGGAAAGTCGCATCTAATTCCTCTTTCGAATATTTATTCTCCTCAGCGCGGGAGCGCCATGCCGCTAAGTGAACAACCGCTGCCATGGGTTCAAACGTCATCGCACTCAGAGGGTCAGGGAAGCCCTCGATGACCATGGCAAAGTTATCTGGGAAGCGCCAGCGCCTCGCCAGCTCTGCTCCCACCTTGGAAAAATCGTAACCGAACGACGTGCGCTCGACGTCAATGCGTCGCGAATCAAGCGGGCCGGCAATTTTGTCGACTTGCAAGGTTTGCTCAGGCATCCCAGCGTGCATCACCAACTGTCCAATCGCATGCATCAAACCAACTGTAAATGCGAAGTCTGAATTGGCTTTTATATGCTTGGCTATCCATTTCGCGATGACTGCCGTGTGCATACTGTAACGCCAAAATTGCTTTAAATCGACGCCGGGCATAGCTTTGAAGCCCCCCGTCAAACCGCTGCTAACGACTAGCGTCCTGACTGTCATAAAGCCCAACATCAACACTGCATCGTCTACTGTCCCTATGCTTCTAGATGCGTGATAGTAGGTCGAATTTGCAAGGCGCAAGAGCTTCGCGCTTAAAACTTGATCCGCGGCTAATTTTTTGGCAATTTCTTCGATCGAAACTTTATCGTTATTAAAGCTTTCGATAACTTCTTGGACAACTTTGGGGATGGTCGGCAGGGCGTTCTGCTGTTGAAAGAGGGCTTCTAGTTTCATTTTTTATCTCCTTTGAAATTTTGGTGATGCTTCAAGCGTCAGCAAAAAAGCCTTTAGTAAGAACACTGTACACGATACGCACTTAGACGCCAAGACACGAAAGCAGAAACAAACTTCGCGCAATCATGCAATTCACTCTTCTAAAAAAGAACGTGGAAGATTTTTTTTGACCGAAATAGCTATTCTTCTAGTGCGACGCGATCAGCGCTCAAAAAGGAGTCTAATTGAGTGTGGAGGAAAAATGAACTGAATTCGTCGCAAGATGGAAGGGCGTCACTCATCCTTCACACCAAGTATGCCTAATTCTTGAATTTTTCGGGTAATCGTGTTACGCCCAATGCCGAGTCGAATTGCGGCGTCATTTTTTCGTCCGTGGGTATGCTTGAGTGCTGCCCGTATCACGATAGATTCAAAAATTTTCCCCAGCTTATCGATGACTTCAGTTTGGCCTTGCGCCAACATTTGTGTCGCTTCCTCATCTAAAAGCGCGGACCAAGTTTTTTGTGTATCACTCGATGCACTTTCGTTGGCGGTCATTCGAACACCGCTCAGTGCTGCGACATCGCGCGATTTCACATTGAAGTGAGTCCCTGAGGTTGAGCCTAAGCTCGCATTGCCTTCGCTATTCACTGGTTGCGGCAAGATATCTGGCGGAAGATCCAGAATTTCTACCGTTTGCCCCGGTGCCATCACGGTGATCCAATTACATAAATTCTCGAGCTGACGCACATTACCCGGAAAATCAAGTCCAGACAAAAATTGCAACGCTGGCTCCGACATACGCTTCGCTTCGACACCAAGTTGCTTTGCGCTTTGTGTTAAAAAATACTTTGTCAACAGAGGGATGTCCTCGCGGCGTTCGCAAAGACTGGGCAAACGTAAGCGAATCACATTTAAGCGATGATAGAGATCTTCACGGAACAATCCTTCTTTGACGCGGGTTTCTAAATTTTGATGGGTCGCGGCAATCACGCGCACATTTGCCTTCATCGGCTGATGTCCACCCACCCTATAAAAATGTCCATCGGATAGAACTCGCAGTAAGCGCGTTTGCAAATCAAACGGCATGTCACCAATTTCATCAAGAAAAAGCGTGCCGCCTTCCGCCTGTTCAAAGCGGCCGCGCCTTGTTGCTTGCGCCCCAGTGAATGCGCCCCGCTCATGCCCAAACAACTCAGATTCCAGCAAATCTTTAGGTATTGCAGCGGTATTCAGTGCGATAAACGGTTGCGATGAACGCGGACTATGCTTGTGCAGAGCGCGCGCAACAAGTTCTTTACCGCTACCAGACTCGCCCGTAATGAGGACTGTGACGTTTGACTGCGAAAGCCGCCCGATCGCGCGAAAAACGTCTTGCATCGCTGGCGCTTGGCCCAGTATTTCTGGTGTTTCAGAGATTGTTTGCTCAACGCTGGCTTCTCGCAAGCTTTCGTCCAAAGCGCGGCGAATCAATTCAACGGCTTTTTCCAAATCGAAAGGTTTAGCCAAGTATTCAAATGCCCCTCCTTGGAAAGCCGCAACAGCAGAATCCAAATCGGAAAATGCCGTCATAATAATCACGGGAAGTCCAGCGTGCTTTGCCTTAACGACTTGTAGAAGTTCCAGCCCTGAAGCGCCGTGCATACGTATATCTGAGACCAATACTTGCGGTGACTCGTGCTGCAATGCCGTCATTGCATCTCGCGCATTCGTGAAACTTTTAGTCACCAAATTTTCACGGGCTAACGCTTTTTCTAACACCCAACGAATCGAATCGTCGTCATCTACAATCCAAATTGGTTTCATATAAGAGTTCTGAGGTTTCTGTGTTTTCTGATCGAGTGAATTCAATTGTTTTTCGTAAAATTAGTTGGTATTCGTAGAAGCAATCGTGATCTACAGCAAAGGTATCAATATCCGAAAATCGGTACAGCCGGGTTCGCTCTCGCACTCGATCACGCCCTGATGCTGCTCAACAAAAGTTTGCGCTAAAGTGAGACCCAATCCACTTCCACCGTCCCGCCCAGAAACCAAGGGATAAAAAATCCTGTGCCGAATATCTGCGGGAATGCCTGGACCGTTATCGGTGATATGCAAATCTAATGCCAGCCTGTGACGCACCTTTGCCAAAGTGATTTGCCGCACAACTCGCGTCTTGAAAATGATTTGTGCGTTACCGTTAAGGATTTGCTCATCGAGTGCTTGCGCTGCATTGTGTGCAATATTCAAGACGGTTTGTATGAGCTGTTCATGGTCACCGCGAAATTCAGGAATCGACAAATCGTAATCTCGCATAATTTCCAATCCAACTGGAAATTCCGCCATGATCAGACTGCGTACTCGCTCGCACACTTCGTGAATATTCACGTTGCCAACGATATGCGGCAGGCGGTTAGGGGCTAATAAGCGATCTACCAAGGTTTGTAG
Source organism: uncultured Burkholderiaceae bacterium (assembly GCA_964411965.1). Classification (GTDB taxonomy): domain Bacteria; phylum Pseudomonadota; class Gammaproteobacteria; order Burkholderiales; family Burkholderiaceae_D; genus Undibacterium. Next base: position 4,947 of record CAYPNW010000090.1, on the reverse strand, counting down.
GCGATCTGCTTCCTTGATGATTACCTGTGTGTATTCACGCAATTCTTTTAACTGCCGCTCTGGCAATTCAAGTTCAAGTAATTGCGCAGCGCCCCTAATTCCACCCAAAGGGTTTTTTATCTCATGCGCTAAGTTACGCACCAGCTCTTTATTGGCCTTGCTTTGATCGAGAATGCGTTCTTCTCGATCAAGCTTGATTTGCTGCACATTCTCGCGTAGCTCAATCAATACGGGCGTTTCGGGATTATCCAAAGCCGTCACCACACAATGAACCTGCAAGCTTTCACGCCCCAACCTCTCTAGCTTTAAGTCCTGACGCTTGTCTTCAAACTGATGCCCTACTGCTTGAAAGAACACCGTGAGAAGCTCTTCACCGTTCACGAATAAATCAGAAAATTTATGATCCATTAGGGCCTTCACGGAAGACCCTAAGAGACTTTCCGCGGAAGGATTCGCATAGATAATGCATGCTTTAGCGTCGAGCAGAATCACTGCCGACGACAATAAATCCAAACCAGCAAGTGAGGAAAGGGAAGTTTTCAAATTAACGGATAAAAAAAGGTCGCCATCAGCGACCTTATTACGCAAACATCGTGCCCGCTATCCATTGCACTCTCGGGGATCATTTCAAATTACTAATTTCCCTTTTTAGTGCTTCAATGTTTTTTTCGGTGCGCGCTATATCTTCTTTCAGTAAGGCAGTTCTTTCCTGGTACTTCGCGTAATTCTTCTCATTACCTTGACGTTCAGGTTCGCCATTGTTGAATTCTTTTTTGATGTTTGCCAGTTTCGTTTCTTCTGCTTTGAGCTCGTCAGTCAATATTTGACGTCGATCTGAGTCGCGTGCGCGCTGGGTGCTGTCATCAACTTTCGGAAAATTACTCGGTGTTGATGCTGCCGTCGTAGCCTTTTTCCCTGACGGTGCAGTGGGCGCGGGCACAACGGTAATGCCGGGCAAATCGACTTTCTTACAACCCTTGGTTGTGCCTGTGTTCCGATATTCTTTCTTACCGTTTTCATCAACGCACAAGTACACGTCAGACTGCGCAAGCGCAACGCCATGATGTAGACCGATCAAAAAAAACAGGCTGGCAAATAATCTAAACATAGTCAATTCAATGAGTCACTAACAAGCTTAGTGTATGCCAAGCATGCGGAATGCACAATTAGCAGCGCATTTTGGCACATAAACCAGAAATAACATTTTTTAGGTTTTAACCCAGATTTTTCATTAGGATTTGTGCAGATGGTGGATGCACTTTTCGAGG
>CAYPNW010000090.1:0-3579 GCA_964411965.1 uncultured Burkholderiaceae bacterium | reverse complement strand
ACCGATTTATTGCTTAAATTAGCAAGAGTAGTACATATCGAACTCAACCGGATGTGTCGTCATACGCATGCGCTGTACGTCTTGCATTTTCAACTCGATGTACGCGTCAATCATGCTGTCGCTAAAGACACCGCCGCGAGTTAAGAATTCACGATCTTTATCCAAGGCTTCCAAGGCTTGATCTAATGAAGAACAAACTGTTGGAATCATCGCATCTTCTTCTGGTGGCAAATGGTACAAATCTTTCGACGCCGCTTCACCTGGGTGAATCTTGTTCTGCACGCCGTCCAGACCCGCCATCATCAATGCCGCGAAGCACAGATAAGGATTCGCCAAAGGATCAGGGAAACGTGTTTCGATACGGCGTCCCTTAGGATTTGCCACATACGGAATACGAATTGATGCTGAACGGTTACGTGCTGAGTACGCCAATTTCACTGGCGCTTCAAAGCCTGGAACCAAGCGCTTGTAGGAGTTAGTACCAGGGTTGGTAATCGCGTTTAATGCACGCGCATGCTTAATAATGCCGCCGATATAGAACAAGGCAAATTCCGAAAGACCTGCATAGCCGTCGCCAGCAAATAAATTTTTGCCGTCTTTCCAAATAGATTGATGGACGTGCATACCGGAGCCGTTATCACCGACGATAGGCTTAGGCATAAAAGTCGCTGTTTTACCGTAAGTATGTGCCACATTCCACACCACATATTTTAAGTTTTGGGTCCAATCAGCGCGCTCAACTAGCGTAGAGAATTTTGTGCCAATTTCATTTTGACCAGCGCCAGCAACTTCATGGTGATGTACTTCAACTGGAATGCCCATGGCCTCTAAAATCAAGCACATTTCCGAACGCATGTCTTGGAAACTATCGACTGGAGGAACCGGGAAATAACCGCCTTTCACAGTTGGGCGATGGCCGGTGTTACCACCTTCTAATTTCTCGCCTGTAGTCCACGAGGCTTCTTCCGAATCAATCTTGACGAAGCAGCCGGACATATCAATCTTCCATTGCACACCATCAAAAATGAAGAATTCTGGTTCAGGGCCAAAATAGGCCGTATCGCCAATTCCCGTCGACTTCAAATAGGCTTCAGCACGTTTTGCGATTGAACGCGGGTCGCGGTCATAGCCTTTACCATCGGAAGGTTCAATCACGTCACACTGCATGAACAGTGTGGTTTCTTCCATAAATGGATCAATATTCGCGGTGTTTGGGTCTGGCATCAACAACATGTCAGATGCTTCAATTCCCTTCCAACCAGCTATTGACGAGCCGTCAAACGCGTGGCCAGACTCAAATTTATCCATATTGAACTGTGAAATTGGCACGGTGACATGCTGTTCTTTGCCCTTGGTATCGGCAAAACGAAAATCAACGAACTTCACTTCATTGTCTTTCGCCATCTTTAAAACTTCTGCGGCGGTCATTGCCATGTGAAACTCCTCAAAAAGTACAAAAAATAAATTCGGGACTGGTAGAAAACCATTACTAGCCATTAGCGCAATTGACAGCACCTAGCCATTGCGCTTAAGGCGCGATGCAGAACGATGCGCTTTTCGGCGGCACCATGCTACAACAAAACTAAAAAACTGAGCGAATCAAATACTCATAAAGCTCAGAAAGCAGCTTTTATGCCATGTCTGGTTGCGCTGTAAAAGATCGCATCAATCCCTAAATTCATGCAATACGAGCCAATTTAGTTGCTTCAATTGTTAACCCATATCAAACAATTTGCATTGCTGAGCAATTTTGGTGCAAAAGTATAAAAATGCACCAATTAAAAGCATTATTCTTGCGGATAACTACTTTGCTCTATTTTTGTGCGTCTCGATTCAAATTTTCGGTGTGACCGTCGATTCGATCTTCACTTACAGCAAAGACATCATTACCCTTGCAAATAAGGTAAAGTGAAATTCTGCGCAATACCAAACCAACAAACGGAGCATAAACGCTATGGAAACACAGAGCATTCTCGACCTTGCCCAACAGCGCGGGCGCGAACAAACACTGCCCTACGCAGGCGCGCTTTCGCCTGACGAGGCGTGGACTTTATTACAAAAGAGCAAAGATACTTTATTGGTTGATGTGAGAACCAACGCGGAACGTGATTGGGTGGGGCGCGTCGATATTCCCGCTGCGCAGCATTTAGCCGTGCAGTGGAGTTTGTATCCGGGGGGCGCGTCCAATCCTGACTTTATCCAACAACTTGCCCAATTAGCGCCAACGCCAAGCACACCCATTTTGTTTTTATGTCGATCTGGCGTGCGCTCGCGGCATGCTGCGAAGTTGGCGACAGAAAATGGCTATACCCAGTGCTACGATATTTTGGAGGGATTCGAAGGCGATAAAGACGCGCTAGGCCATAGAAAAAACGTCAGCGGTTGGTGCAAACGCGGGCTGCCCTGGCTAGGGGCGTAATCAAACATGGCTGACAATACATCGCACATTTGGGACATTTCACCGGTATTGCAGCGAGAAATACCCGTTTGGCCGGGCGATACCGCCTTCGAGTCAGCAAGCACCTGGCAAATCGAAGAAGGATGCCCCGTACAAGTGAGCCGTATTACCCTTTCAACGCACACCGGCGCACATTGCGATGCGCCTTCGCACTACGATGCCGACGGCATAAGTATCGATGCCGTCGATTTGCGAACCTATATTGGCGACTGCCGTGTGATCCATTGCATAGGCAGGCAACAAGTCATGCCTGCGGATATCGCACCGCACTTGGCGCATTGCCCACCACGTGTACTTTTGCGCACCTATCAAACCGCACCGCAAACGCAATGGGACAACGATTTTCCGTCGGTACACCCGTCTACGATCAACATGTTGGCACAAATTGGTGTCCGACTTATTGGAATAGACAGCCCATCGCTCGACCCGCAAAATTCCAAAACGATGGATAGCCATCTGGCGGTGCGCCAACACCAGATGGCTATTCTCGAAGGTATCGTCCTTGATGAAATAGACGCAGGCGACTACGAACTCATTGCCCTACCGCTCAAGCTAGCTGGTTTAGACGCTAGCCCCGTGCGCGCTGTTTTGCGTCGGCTTACGCATTCCCCATCAAATTAAACAGCACAATTTTATGAACCAACCACATTCCCAAAACTACAATCGCGAACACTTTCTTGAGTTAGACCGTACGGATACCTTGGCACCGTTGCGAAATGAATTTTTTCTGCAAGAAGGCCTCATTTATCTCGATGGTAATTCACTAGGTGCAATGCCAAAAGCGGCGCTGGCGTGTGTCGAACGGGTCATTCAAAACGAGTGGGGCAACGATCTGATTAAAAGTTGGAACAAAGCCGGTTGGTTCGATTTACCTTCGCGTTTGGGCGATTTACTAGCCCCCTTACTTGGCGCAAAAGCTGGCGAAGTGGTGGTTACTGATTCCACCTCCATCAACCTATTTAAAGCGATTGCCGCCGCTTTACAAATGCAACTTGAGCAAGGTGAACACCAACGCAAAATTATCATCACGGAGCGAGGCAATTTTCCTACCGACATCTACATGGCAGATGGCATCGCGCAATGGCTTGATAAAGGATATCAAGTTCACTTGATTGACTCTG
>CAYPNW010000089.1:5014-9942 GCA_964411965.1 uncultured Burkholderiaceae bacterium | reverse complement strand
CAAAAATAAACTCAGAGAGACCTCTGCACAACTTACTGCGCGGCCGAATTTTGGTTCTGCGATGCTCGCTGTACAGTCGTACAGGTGCGCTTCTCGAACCAAACTTCGACCGCTCGCTACAGTTGTGCAGAGGTCTCTCAGAAACGAAAAAACCGCCCGAAGGCGGTTTTTTGCATGCTGACAATACTTCTAAATTACTTCTTAGCAGCAGGTGTAGCAGCAGGTGCAGCAGCTGGTGTTTCTGCAGCAGCGGCAGTTGCGCCAGCAGGCACAATAGCGATGGCAACTGTTGCGTCATCACCGTGAACCACGGCAGTAACGCCTTTTGGAAACGCCAAAGCTGAAACGTGCAAGGATTGACCGGCTTCCATTTTCGACAAATCAACCTCGATGAATTCAGGCAAATCGGCTGGCAAGCAGCTGATGTCCAAGTCAACCAATACGTGGCTGATGACGGCGCCGTTCAATTTAACAGCTGGTGCAACGTCAGCGTTCACGAAATGCAAAGGCACTTTAACGTGGATCTTTTTGTTGATATCAACGCGTTGGAAATCAGCGTGCAAAACGAGTTGTTTGTAAGCGTGGACTTGGAAGTCGCGCAACAATACTTTTTCTACTTTGCCATCAACATCCATGTCCAAAATTGAAGAATGGAACACTTCTTTTTTCAATGCGTGGTACAAGGCATTGTGGTCAAGAGTGATAGCAACGGGGGCTTCTGTGCCGCCGTAAATGATGCCTGGTGTTTGGCCAGCATTGCGCAGGCGGCGGCTCGCTCCGGTCCCCTGTTCTTTGCGTGCAAATGCGATTACTTTCATTTTAATACTCCAAAAATTGCAAATTCAACGGTTGTCGTTTTTGCGTTGTGAATCTCCCGCGACCAGGAGATGGTAAAAACTTCGTTGAGTTATTCAACGAAGCGAAAAATTTCTCAAAGCGATGCTTAATCAGTAAACAACGACATCACCGATTCGCCCTTAGTAATGCGGCGGAAGGTTTCTGCCAACAAGCTATCGCACGATAATTGGCGAATCTTGGTGCAGGCCTTGGCGATATCCGATAGGGGTATCGTGTCGGTAACCACTAATTCATCCAAGGTTGAGGCGGCAATGCGCTCAATTGCAGGGCCAGACAAAACCGGGTGGGTGCAATAGGCCAACACTTTTTTGGCGCCACGCTCTTTCAATACTTCAGCGGCTTTTGTTAAGGTGCCAGCGGTGTCGACCATGTCATCCATAATCACGCAATTGCGACCTTCAACTTCACCAATAATATTCATGACTTCAGACACATTGGCTTTGGGGCGGCGCTTATCGATAATCGCTAAATCGCAGCCCAAACGCTTTGCCAACGCTCTGGCGCGCACTACGCCGCCTACGTCTGGTGAAACCACTAATAAATCGTCGTAATTCTTCGATACTAAATCGCCCAACAAAATGGGTGAGGCGTAAATGTTATCGACCGGAATATCAAAAAATCCTTGGATTTGGTCAGCATGCAAATCCATAATCAGCACGCGGTCAACACCCGCTTCTTCCAACATGTTCGCGACGACTTTTGCCGAAATAGCCACCCGCGCAGAGCGTGGGCGCCGATCTTGCCTTGCGTAGCCAAAGTAGGGAATCGCGGCGGTAATTCGTCCGGCAGACGCCCGTTTTAGCGCATCCACCATCAACATGATTTCCATCAAATTGTCGTTGGTGGGGGAGCAAGTTGATTGCAATACGAACACATCTTTGCCGCGCACGTTTTCGTTGATCTCGACCATTACTTCGCCGTCAGAGAACTTCGACACGACCGCTTTGCCCAGTGGCATACCCAGTTGTTTTACAACGCCCGCTGCTAAGGCGGGATTGGCATTACCAGTAAAGACCATCATGTTGTCGTGTACGTGTGCCATGCATCCACCTGTTGACTGAAAGTTAAAGGGTGAGGATTTGTGGAGATTCTGCGCTAAGTTAGCTTGTGAAACTTTGGTACTTCGCTAACGTAGTTGGCAAAATCTTGCGTCAATCCTAAGGGTGCTAAAAACCAAAAAGCCGCCGCATCATTTTATGCGGCGGCTTTGTGTTAATGGCAGGGGAAAAAGGATTCGAACCTTTGCATGCCGGAATCAAAATCCGGTGCCTTAACCAGCTTGGCGATTCCCCTACACAACTGAGCGCTTGAACAATTTTGCATCTAATGAGTGCCGCTATTCTAGCGGTTATTCGCGTGATAATCGCGCCTCATTCGGTTTAAATTGATTCCAAACAAATTCTTTAATTTACTTCGCAACAACCACTGTCTTGCTTCGTGTTTTAAATCTACATCAAAGCATGATTTATTCTTTTACCAAGTGACGCATTGGATGTTCATGTAGTGATTTTGCTACCCATGCTTTCCACTTTTGCGGCACTTGCTGACATACTTGCTGAGCCTCCGCTCTGGTATCAAACGCGCAAAATACACATGCGCCAGAACCAGTCATCATCGCGTTTCCGTGTTGCGCTAACCACTCTAAAGCGTCTTTAACTTCAGGAAAAAGCGAGCTTGCTACCGCTTGTAAATCATTTTTCCAATTATTTTTTAGGCGATTGGAAAAGTCCGTTATTCTGACTGGTTTAGTGTCCCTTGTCAACTCTTTCGCCGAAAAAATAAGTGGTGTTGCTACCTGAACGCCGGGTTCGATGACCACATACAATTGCTCGCTAGTGTTCAAAGCCTGTAATTGTTCACCTACGCCTTCAGCGAACGCGTTTTGGCCGAAAATGAAAAACGGCACATCGGCGCCAAGTTGCAGACCAAGTTCCATCAGTTCTCGGCGATTTAAGCCACATTGCCATAAATGGTTTAGTCCAATCAAGGTGCTTGCCGCATCGGATGAGCCACCACCTAAGCCGCCGCCCATAGGGAGCCGCTTCTCAAGTTGCAAATCGGCGCCGAGTTGGCTGCCAGTTTTAGTTTTAAGAAGTTGTGCTGCGCGGATGATTAAATCCTGCTCTTTCGGCACGCCATAATCGCTTGCAATGCGCCTAAGCGCACCGTCAGAGCGGATGTTGATGTTGATGGTGTCGCCATAATCAAGCAATTGAAAAACAGTTTGCAGCAGGTGATAAGCATCGTCGCGCCGCCCAATCACATGGAGAAATAGATTCAACTTGGCTGGCGCAAAGCAGCGCAACTCACTCCCTTGTGTTGGCATCGTTACAGCGCTTTCCATTGGTCGATCAGAATCTTGATGTTGATCTCGCCGAATTCTGCCGTGTCCCTGCGCAGGTCTATGCGCTTGGGGTGAGGTGGTGCGTCGTCGTAATTCCAGACTACGTAACGCAGTTGCCAGCCGTCAGCCTCGGCTAGCGCGTTGTTTTGTGCGGGCACCGCTTGCAGTGTGCCATTCGCTGCTGTGACAAAGCCTTGCATCCAGTCGCGCATGCCAGTCACGGGCAGGCTCCAGCCAAGATTTGTTTGTAATAAGCCATCCAGCTCGCTAGCGGTTTGTATCGGGGAATCAGAGCGTTGTAAGCTCGCGCCTAGCGGCGTTTTTTCTATGCGGGCAAGCGTTTGTCCGAGTGGGGAAATGAGATTAACTCTCACGTTTGCCCCGTCATGTTGCCATTCAAAACCGCCCGTGATGATTTGTTCTTTCTCGTTTTGCATATAGCGCACTGTGATGCGCCCACTAAGCTGTAGTGCGTCTGTATGGACTCGGGCGGAGTTGGTTTGTATCTGGGCTTGCGTTGGCTTGCTTCCTAAGCTGCTACATGCGCTCAATAAAATAGGCATGGCTGCTATTAAAATTTTTAAGAAAATGCGGGAGTATATCGATTTTGCTCTTGTTTGCGCTTTTATGAAGGGCGGATTAGCCATGTTAATGCTCATACATAGGGAGGTACTATATTTTTTCATCATTTTAAAAACAAGCTATGTTGATGCACTTTCTCGCGCGTTGCCTTGATTGAAAAAACGGCGAAAGTAATTGAAAGCCTATTGCTCACTGCTGAACAAGCAACTGGTATCGGTGCGCAATTACAGACGTGCATTTAAGCGCGTTAAGGTAAGGCGTAAAGTTTCGTTTTCAGGGTCTTTGGCTTTTGCGTCGCGCCACAACTGGCGCGCTTCTTCCTTGCGGCCTATGGTCCATAAAACTTCACCAAGGTGGATGGCGATCTCGGCATCTTGGCGTATTTCGTAGGCACGCCGCAATGCTTGTTCCGCGGCAGCGAAATCGCCCAGTTTAAACTTCACCCAACCCAAACTGTCGAGAATAAAAGCGTCGTTAGGTGTCAAGCTCAAGGCTTTCTCGATCAACACCAAGGCTTCATCAAGTCGTTCGTTTCGATCTGCAAACGAATAGCCCAGCGCGTTGTAGGCGTGCGGGCTTTCGGGCGCAATGGCGATGACACGCCGCAAAGCGCTTTCCATTTCTTGCGTTTTTTTCTGCGACTCTAGCAAGAGCGCATAGTCGTATAACAAATCGGGATTATCGGGAAATTTTTCTAGCGCTTTTTTATACACCAGCATTGCTTCATCGCTTTGCTTGGCGTTGCGCAGCAATTGCGCTTCTGTTTGCAGGATTTGAATCTGCTCGGCGTCGCTACTGAATTTGATGTTTTGCAATAATTCGCGCGCTTGGCTCAGTTGTTTGTCGTTCGCGAGGAGCTGTGCGCGACGAAATTGCACGCTAAGCCACGCGGTGTTTCTACCATCGAAGGCATCTACTTTCGCTAGCCACGCCAAGGCGGCTTTTTGGTCTTTGCGCTCGAGGGCGATTTGCGACAAGTTAAGTAGTGCGGGTGTTGAATCGCGCTCTGGCACTGGGTTAGCGGCGATGGTGGCGAGATAGGCGTTGAATAATTTTTCGGCTCGATTAAAGTCTTTCAGCTCCATGGCGATCGCACCCAAGGTGTACAGCGCCGTTGCATCTTCCGGCTTGTCGCGCAGTATCT
>CAYPNW010000089.1:2517-4914 GCA_964411965.1 uncultured Burkholderiaceae bacterium | reverse complement strand
ATCGCACCCAAGGTGTACAGCGCCGTTGCATCTTCCGGCTTGTCGCGCAGTATCTGTTCAAATTGGGTCTGCGCTTTGTCAAATTGCTTTAGTTCAATCAAGATGCCAGCGTAAGCAAGGCGTATGTCGCGTGCATTGGGATTTTTTTCTAAAAATGCGCGCAAAGCGTCGGCTGCATCGGATTTTCCTGAGGCTTGGGCGATGGTCAAAATGCCGAGCTGCGAATCAGGTTGAATTTGCAAAACGATGTTTGCTTCCTTTAAAGCGCGTGCATTATCACCATTCGTGTACGCGCCTTGAGCAAGCGCCAGATGCGACTCGGCAAAAGCAAGGTAAGGGGCTAGTAATTGTTCTAAGGCGGCAAATCCGGCGGCTTTGTCGCTGCCCCGACCTAACAGTCGCTGCGCTTGCAGCATCAAGGCGGCATATTGTTTAGTATCTGCCTTTTTCAAGCGGTTGGCGTAAATCGACTGGATTTCTGGCAAGTTGTTGCTGATTGCCATAAAGCCTAAATAGTATTGCGCAGCTTCATTGGATTCTGGCGCCAACTCGCGCCATAGTCGAATCGCTGACAGGGCTTCACTAGGCTGGCGCGCTGTTAAAGCGATTTCAGTCGCACGGCGCGCCAAACGTGGGTCGCGGGTTTGCTGTGCAACGCTGAGTATCGTGACATACGCGGCTTGCCAATTACCACGCTGAAAAGCGATTTCCGATGTCAAAATCTTGAACAGGATTTCACTGGAGAGTTCAACGTCGGGCAGTTTTTCGTCCGATTTCGGCATGCTTGCCGTACCGCCGATGGCTCTTTCTGCTGCCAGTTCTGCTTTTGTTGCTTCATGCGCCTTGTCCATTTCTTCTGGCGTATGGGGCGCAAACTGCGGCAAGGTGGAACAAGCACTCAGTCCTAAACTTGCGACGAAGATGAGCGAGAACGTGCGCAGTAAAAGAGTACTTATATTTACTTTGCGCGCTACTTTTTTTGCTGAGTGAGTGGTGACACAGTTTGTGCTATCCAACGAGGCAGAGATGTTGTTCAAAGTAGAATCCTGAGAGCGCATAGAATCAGCCAATATGAGCCAATAAAAACCCGATTTTACGCTGATGCTTAAAACCGAGTGCTAATCCTCGGTGTTTCCGGCGGCAGCGCGATAAATTGCGTCAAACTACATCGCTTCGCTTCGGTCAGCGGTAGCGCAGACGTAAGCAACGAATCAACGAATGCAAAATTTTAATTTTCTAAGAAGACAAGATCATGCCCGAATTACCAGAAGTTGAAGTCACGCGGCGCGGCGTTGCGCCACATTTGGAAGGAAGGATTGTGACGAAAGTGATTACCCGTCGCAGCGGCTTGCGCTGGCCTTTTCCAATAGATTTGGCGGATAAGTTACAAGGACAACGTGTGCTCGCAACGGGGCGACGTGGCAAATACCTTTTGCTGCACTTCTCTCATGGAAGCTTACTGATTCACCTTGGGATGTCTGGTCATTTGCGGATTTTGCCGTCCATTTTGCGTGCCGCGAAACATGATCATCTGGATATTCTGGTGGGCGAGCAAATGCTGCGCATGACTGACCCAAGACGATTCGGTGCCGTGCTGTGGCATGGAGGCGACGAAGGTGATCTTAACCAACATAGCTTGCTCGCAGGCTTAGGCGTTGAGCCTTTGGAAGACGTTTTTTCAGGCGAGTTTCTGTATCGGCAAACGCGTCAACGTAAGACCGCAGTCAAACAAATGTTGCTGGCAGGCGACGTTGTGGTGGGCGTTGGCAATATTTATTGCTCAGAAAGCTTGTTCACAGCAGGTATTCATCCTAAAACGGCGGCGCATCGCATAAGCTTGGTGCGCTATCAAAAACTAGCGGTAGCAATTCGGCAAACCCTGGCGGCGGCGATCGAATTGGGGGGAAGTAGCCTGCGAGATTTTGTTGGCGCGCAAGGGCAAACGGGTTATTTTCAGCAAACCTATTTCGCTTACGATCGCGCTGGCTTGCCTTGCCGTGTGTGCGGAAATCCTATTCGACAAATTAAACAAGGACAGCGAAGCACCTTCTATTGTGTTAGTTGTCAAAAATAGGTCAGAATGTTAGATTCTTACAGGATTTCAATCAATTGACGGCGACCGTTATGCAGTATGCGTTTTTCGACGACGGCGTGCGTGCAGTAATGGCGACCAAAGAACAAACATTGTTAAGTTAGCAGCATATCTGAGGGTTATATGAGTAATTTGGTCCAAAAATTCCAAGAATATAGTGACTGGCGCAAAGGCGTTCTGGCTGCGCTTGATCAATATCGGAGTTGGATTAACGGATCTGATTTAGCGGATGTATCGGTAGACCAACGCCTTGCACGTTTATCTGAGCGCTTAATTGATGACAAATTAACTATTGCCTTCGTTGC
>CAYPNW010000089.1:0-2417 GCA_964411965.1 uncultured Burkholderiaceae bacterium | reverse complement strand
TGACCAAAAAAGTCAGCAAAGAAAAAGCCAAGTCATACGGCTTGTTTGATGAGAATGACCCTGATGCTGCGTTGGAAGTGGACGAAAACGGCATGGTTGAAGTGTCCCAATGGCGCCATGCGATTGTTAATTTCCCCCATCCATTGCTCAAAGAAGGTTTGATCATCGTTGATACGCCTGGCTTGAACGCGATAGGTACGGAACCAGAATTAACCTTGAACCTGATTCCCAATGCGCATGCCGTGCTGTTTATTTTGGCTGCGGATACTGGCGTCACCAAAAGCGATATTGATGTTTGGCGCAACCATATTGGCGGGGGCGCAGGACGTATGGTGGTGCTCAACAAAATCGATAGTATGTGGGATGAACTGCGTACTGCGAATGAGATTGAAGAACAAATCAATACGCAAATCGAAAGCGTTTCGCACATGCTTGCACTTGATACCAAACAAGTGTTTCCTGTTTCTGCGCAAAAAGGTTTGGTCGCAAAGATCAATAAAGATGCGCCTTTGTTGGCGAAAAGTAGATTGCCAAGACTTGAATATGCTTTGTCAAAAGAGTTAATTCCGTCCAAGCAGGAAATTATTCGTGCGCAATTGAGTGCTGATGTTCATGAAATTACGGCCACCCACCATGCAGTCATGGCGTCGCGCACCCGTAATGTCGTTGAGCAAATGATGGAACTCAAGAGTTTGCGCGGCAAGAACCAAAATGTCATCGAACACATGATGAAGCGCATCGAGGTTGAAAAGAAAGAGTTTGATCATAGCTTGATGAAAATGCAGGGCACGCGCTCCGTATTTACCCGCCTATCAACCGAGGTGTACACCAGTTTGGGCATGGATCTTTTGCGCGAAGAAATCAGCAAAACCCGTGAGGCGATGGAGAAGGCGCGTTTTTCTGCTGGTTTGAAGGATGCGGTAAAGCAGTTTTTTGGTGTGGTCAAAATGAATTTGATGGTGTCAAATAATAAGACCGACGAAATTTCTGAAATGATGACCATCATGTACAAGAAATTTTCCACCGAACATGGTCTTGCGCTTACGGCGCCTATGTCGTTTTCATTGAACAAATATATTTCCGAGATATCCGCCATTGAAGGCGTGTTTCAGAAACAGTTCAGCACGCTTTCGCTACTGACTACGGGCGAAACGGTCTTGATTCAGAAGTTTTTTGATTCCATTGCCGCGCGCGTAAAACAGAGTTTCTTGCAGGCTAATCGTGATGTTGAAGCATGGCAAAAAGTCGTGATGGCGCCGCTAGAAGGGCAAATTCGTGAGCATAAAAATCAATTGAAAAACCGCATGCAGTCAGTGCAACGAATTCACGTCGCGACCGACAGTTTGGAAGAAAAGATTGCCAGTTTTGATGGCATGCAAGCGCAGGTCGATGCTCAAAAAGCAGCTTTGCAAAAAATGGAAAATAAACTGGTCTCAGCCCTCAAGGCTGAATTAGATATGCGTGCCGTCGCCTGATTCTTCTACCGAAAACGCTGGCTTTTTAGCGGGTATCAAAAAGCACAAAAAAAGCAGCGTTCAAAGCAGCCTTCAAAAGGCTGCTTTTTTTTGCAGCATTTACTTCGGTATGATCACACTGTCGATGACGTGGATCACGCCATTGTCGGCAATGATGTCCGTTGCGGTCACGTTAGCACCGTCAACTTTGACACCACCGCTGGTTGTGACGGTGATTTCAGATCCTTGTACTGTTTTTACTTTACCTGCCTTGACATCTGCAGCCAAAACCTTGCCAGCGACGACATGGTAGGTGAGCACCGCAGTCAGTTTCGCCTTGTCTTTCAATAATGCATCAAGGTCTGCCTTCGGTACTTTGGCGAAGGCAGCATCGGTGGGCGCAAATACCGTGAAGGGGCCTTTACCTTTTAAGGTATCAACCAATCCCGCTGCTTTTAGGGCAGTGGCTAAAGTGTTGAAGTTTCCAGCAGCGACCGCCGTGTCGACGATATCTTTTGCTTGGGCTGAAAGGCTAAATAGAGCGCTGAGGACAACAGCGGAAAGAATTTTTTTCATCGTAAACTCCAATTGAGGTTCGTTACACAGGGATGGTTTGCGTCATTTCTTGTTGACGTGCAGGCATTTTATACTAAAAAGTAAAAATGTATACTGATTGGTATTTTTTATTACTAATTGGTTTTATTAATTTCTGTTGGGTATAATTTTTTATTTTTTTGTGTATCAACGCGGTGGATGAAATCGCGTAATTCCATTTCCAAATCAAGTGTGTCTAGGCGAAGAGCCGCAGTCAGTGCATTGGCACGGCAAAGCGAAGGCAACAACGACACGATTCATTTAGAAATGGAATAACATCCAGCATTCTTGAAATTTTTGGTACTCAACAAGGCGCCCGATGCACAAAGATTTATCGCAACTAGTGTTGTTTGATGTGACAAGAGGGGC
>CAYPNW010000088.1:0-10093 GCA_964411965.1 uncultured Burkholderiaceae bacterium | reverse complement strand
CACTTAATCAGAGCTTCCTTAAATTTCAAGATTATCAATCAAACGAGTTTGCCCCAGTTTTGCTGCCGCCAAGACCACCAATGCAGCACCGTTAGCCATATCGCTTGCGGAAGGAGGCTGTAAATTGTCGCGCTTGCGGATGGAAACATAGTCGGGTTGCCATTGGCGCTGCAAGAGTTTTTGCATTGCGGCTTCTTCAATGCTTGCTGGGTCGAGTTGACCAGCACGAACTTGATCCGCCACTTGATTAAGCGTTTGAAACAAAGTGGGTGCCTCGGCACGTTCGGTTTCACTTAAATAGCCGTTACGGGAGGAGAGCGCCAAGCCATCCTTCGCACGCCAAGTTTCTGCCGCAATGATTTCTGTGGGCAAGGCAAATTGTTTCGACATATTTCGGATAATCATTAATTGTTGATAATCCTTTTTTCCAAACACGGCGACTTTCGGCTGCACGCAGGAAAACAGCTTCAGTACGACGGTGCTAACACCTGTGAAAAATCCGGGCCGAAATTCGCCTTCCAAAATATTGCCTAAGTCGTCTGGCGGTCGTACACGGTACTCTTGCGGTTCAGGATAGAGATCTTTTTCGCTAGGCGCGAACAACACGTAGACGCCTTCTTTTTCTAACTTCTCTACGTCTGCTTGAAAGGTACGCGGATACTTATCGAAATCTTCATTCGGACCAAACTGCAAGCGATTCACAAAAATGGAGGCGACGACTGGGTCACCATGTTTTCGCGCTAAGCGCATTAAAGAGAGATGACCTTCATGGAGATTGCCCATCGTGGGGACAAAAGCGGTACGAAGTTGACCGCGCAATTGGTCACGTAATTCTTCAATGCAGGAAATTATTTTCATTTTTTTGAATGTAAAAGTGCCGAAGGCATTAGTGAGATGAGAAATCGAAGATGAGCAATGCGGTCAATTGGGTGTGTAGGCAAGTCGTACGTAAATTGGGGCAAAGGCTTCTGCTTGAGTGATCTCGATCAAGGTTTCCTTGGCGAGTTCAAGCAAGGCCACAAAGTTCACCACAACAACGGGTGCGCCTTTGCTGGGATCAAATAAGTCAGCAAATTCGACAAATTTTGTACTTTGTAGACGCCGCAAAATCCCACTCATGTGCTCTCGTACCGAGAGTTCTTCGCGGCTAATTTTGTGGTGACTGACGAGTTTTGCGCGTTTCATAATGTCAGCCCACGCCGCTTGCAAATCAACGACGTCAACTTGCGGCCAATGAAGAATCGTGTTTTGTTCGATAAACACTTGGGCGTGCAAAAAGTCGCGTCCTAGTTGCGGCATGGCGTTGAGTTCATAGGCGGCCAACTTCATTTGCTCGTATTCGAGCAGTCTGCGCACCAAGGCCGCGCGCGGATCTTCCGCTTCGTTGGTTTCATCGGATTTCTTTAGCGGCAACAGCATGCGCGATTTAATTTCAATCAGCATCGCCGCCATCAGCAAATACTCGGCGGCTAATTCCAAATTGTGCTTACGGATTTGCTCGACATACTCCAAATACTGCAAGGTCACTTGCGCCATTGGAATATCAAGTATGTTGAAATTTTGTTTGCGAATCAGATAAAGCAAAAGGTCGAGCGGACCTTCGAAGGCTTCTAAAAAAATCTCTAGCGCGTCGGGAGGAATATATAAATCGTTTGGTAATTTAAACAGCGGCTCGCCATAAAGCTTCGCAAACGCGAGTCCATCTACGACATCAGGCGTACTGTCTTTATCACCGATGAGAGGTAATTCTGTGGCCGGTAAGTTTTGCATTCAATCTGTGGGAAAAGCCGGAGCCAATTAGACTTTGTTTTGGTACACGTAGGCTTGTTGATCGACTTTCGAGGCGATTTCGCGTGCCCGTTGGTCTAGGTCGATTGGCGCTTTGTCCCACAACAAGGCGCGGCCATCGCGTTGACCTTGTTCCAATTGAGGATTTGCTTTTTTAAGATCAGCAATAAATTGGGTGGCTTCAGATTGATATTGTTGAAATTGTTTGGAAAATTTCATGATCTTAGTTTGGGCTGTTTTCGAAAGAAACTTGCGGAACGAAGTTTCGCAAGGATTTGCGCATTTTACTCTGTTCTTGTAAGAGATTTAGTCATGCAAATGGAATTTACGCGAGGATTAAAGCTCAGTTGCGCCTAAAGTACAAAAAATATTGATCAGTCCATCGGCGTCATCTGCATGATGCAGCAATTGTAAGTGCGCGGGTTTGATGAATCCCGAAGCGCTGGCGTGTTGCAAAAAGCTAAGCAATCCATCGTAAAAATGGTTTACGTTCATTAAACCAATGGTTTTTTGGTGAAATCCGAGTTGTGACCAAGTGAGCATTTCGAACAACTCTTCCAAGGTGCCCATGCCACCCGGCAGAGCGATAAAGCCCTCTGCCAGTGACGCCATTTTGGCTTTTCGTTCATGCATATCTTTGACGATATGTAATTCGGTTAAGGACCTGTGTGCCAGTTCGCGTTCGACAAGCCCATGTGGGATGACACCTGTTACTTTGCCACCAAGACGCAAGACTTCGTCAGCAATAATACCCATTAATCCAACATTGCCGCCGCCGTACACAAGGTCGATTTGTTTTTTTACCATTGCGCGCGCTAGTTGGCGTGCAGCTTCTGCATACAAGGGCGAGTTACCAGGCGAAGCGCCGCAATAGACACAAATGCTTTTCATGCCGTTGGAGTCTTCGCATTCAGTTTGTTGAGATAGTCTTGGGTGAGCTTATCAAATACGGTGCGCGACTCACCGCGTAAGTACGGGCTAATCAGTACAATGACTTGGTAACAGCCCCGTGCTAAGGACTCAGACATGGTTTGCAGTTCAGTGTATTTGCGTGGATTGCGCACGTACTCGTAAGAGAGCCAGTAGGTCACGACCACCACCATATTTGTGGCAAGTGCATCGATTTCGATATCGGTTGCCTCAAATTTTCCATCCGCTCGCAAGCCTATGCATAGCTCGGTTGCCACTTTGACTTTGTGCTGGAGAATATTCTTAAAGTCGATTTCTAACTTGCGATTTCTCGACAGCAAATCATTGAGATCGCGATACAGAAAACGGTAACGCCAAACAATTTCAAAGGTGAGATGAAGATAAGTCCAAATGTCTTGAATGTTGGCTTTTCGACCGGCAGGGAAGGCGATCTTTTTGCTAATTTCCGCTTCGTATCCCGTAAAAATTGAGTTGACGATGTCGTCTTTATTCCGGAAGTGGTAATACAAATTGCCCGGGGAAATGCGCATTTCCTCGGCGATGACCGTGGTTGTAATATTCGGTTCGCCAAACTCGTTAAACAGGCGCAAGGAAAGCTCAAGGATTCTTTCCCTCGTTCGACGCGGGGCTTTGTGTTGCATGTCTCTTCTCTTTGTTTGGCAAGTCGCAATTGCAAAAAGTGATTAATTTTTTCAACCCAGATTTTCATTAGGATTGGTGTTGAAGGCGGACGCACTTTTGAGACAGTTTTGTAGCGACTGACGCGTCAACCGCGAGCTATTGACAACGAATAGCCACAAAAATGACCAGAAATGCGCCGCCAGCACACAAATAGCGCTGCAAGCGCGCCTAATGGAAATTTGGGTTCAATGCCAAAGCGCCATAATCATCCTCCAATGCCTCAAATTTTATCAATTGGCATTAACTTCGCTCATCACCGCGTTAAATATGCAGCAGGTCAGATGTTAAATTGACTTCGAGGCGCTTCTTTTTTTGTGTTCTGAAAGCACAAAATAGAATAACACTTAAACAGCGCATTTCACAAACCAGAATGTTTGCGAGCCCGATGTAATTTAGTTTGTTTGTGTAGGATTTTTGGGCCGAAAAATCAGCTTTGTTTTTGCAAGTTTGTCGTGGAAGAGCTGTTTATCTTCGCTTATAACAGCAGTCATCATCCAGATTAGCATGTTGATGGCAACGGCAAGCGCCGTGTTCCTCATTGAGAGATGCAACTGCGTGGCGAGCAAGATGCCGGGTAAAAACCACATCCAAGCAAGGCAATAGCGAACGATGACTTTCGCCATTGGAAGTTGAGCGCGCTCTGGGTCGATGACTTGTAAGTCCCAGGTTTTCATCGCCAAGGTTTGTCCTCCTTTGCGCCAAGCGTAGCCAAAATACACGCCGATTACTAGAAATAAGTAGATCTGCATGAGCCATTGGTGTTCGGTGTTATTGGCAGTTTGCCCAAAAACGAAATGGGCAATCAGGGAGTAAAGCAGGACGGCAACGAAGCAAACACCAAAGAGAAGCAAGGCTTCATACACCATACATAGCAAACGGCGAGACAAAGTGGGGCCTCGCCCGATTGCTTCATTGGGTACTGACATAAACTATTTTTCTATCGCGCCTGAGATGCTGCTGTCGGAAGAGGTTGGGCTAGCGGGATTAGAGCTAGCGGTGGAGAAAAGCTTGGCTTCTGGCACAGGCAAAGGCAATTTGGGAGCCGGTGCTGGTCCAGTTTTAATCGGCGCTAAGGGCTTAACGCTGCGCTGCGCTTCGCTAGGCAAATTGGTAATACTTTTCTTTTGATTCGCCTCAAGAACAAGCTGCTTTTTTTGTTCGTCTGAAAGTTGTTGATATTGCTGCCAATGGGCATTTTTCTGCTCAGGAGAAATCTGCTTTGTACGTGCAAAATTTTCGCGTGCATCCATACGCTGTTCTGGCGTCAACTTGACCCAATCGCGCATACGATCATGGATTCTGGCTTGTTCATCTGGTTTTTTTGCGCTGTATTTATCAACAATGCCGAGCCATTTCTTTTTGCGTGTGTCGTCCAAGGTGTCCCATTCTGGGTACAACGGCGCAAGTGCTATTTTTTGCTGCGAGGACAAATCGACCCAAAGTGGCTTAGCGCCGAGAGGAAAAGCTTTGGCTGCGGCGACCAGTGCTGGCGTTGGATTCGATTTTTTGTCATTTGCGGACGGGTAAAGCAATGCGACGGCTGTACCAACCACGATCAACGTCAAAATACCTAACAGTAAGGCGGTTAACCTTACTTTTTGAGCTGCTGGGCGCTTATCCAATACCACTATTACTCCTCAACGCGCTTTAAATATGCACTAAAACCACTGTCAACATAGGCGTCGGGTGGTAATTCATCGGCAAGAACGGCGACATCGATATCTGCGAGGTCGTTGATTTGAGCTTGTTGTTCGTATTCATAAACACCAACTAAGCCAAACACCAAGACCAGAAGCGGCAACGCTAATCCAAATTTGCCGATCCATGAGTCAGGGCCATTGAAACTAAAGCCAGACGAGCCTGCTAATACGCCCTTAAACGCGAGGACTGCACTTGGCGTCGTTTTCTTTCTTGCAAGCGCTGCTTTTCTTGCCTGCGCCAAACGATTGAGTGTCGGCTCAGGGAGCCTATCGGCGGATTCATTCAGAGCGCGCCGAACTTTGTAGGCGAACTCAAGATCCACTGAATCTTTGAAGTTGTTCATAAAATAATCCCTTTTGCTTTAAGTGTTGCTGCCAGCACATGAGTTGCACGAGAACAGTGCGTTTTTACGCTTCCTTCTGAGCAACCCATCGCTATGGCGGTCTCTGCGACGTCCATGTCTTCCCAGTAACGCATGAGGAAGGCTTCTCGTTGACGTGCGGGGAGTTTTTGTATTTCTTGATCAATAATATTGAGGACTTGCTCACGTTCTAGCTTGTCTTGTGTCGATTCCGACGCTTCGGTGCCTTCTTCCGAGCTGAAAACTTCCAAAAGATCAAAACTGTCATCTTCATTATTGCCTGATGACATATTTGAAAATAGGCTCACCCAATTATTTCTCACTTTTTCCCGACGGAAAAAATCGAGTATCGTATTTTGGAGAATGCGCTGAAACAGCAAAGGTAGCTCTGCAGCTGGCTTATCGCCATATTTTTCGGAAAGCTTGATCATCGAATCTTGCACAATATCTAATGCCGACTCTTCATTCCTAACCGTGTACAGCGCATGCTTGAAAGCACGTCGCTCCACGTTTTCTAAAAAGCTATCAAGTTCTTTGTCTGTGGCCATTCGTTGGCGTTCGCATTCTAGGGACGCGTGATTATTTTAATAATTTCTGGATCGAAAAACCGACAGCAGCTGAAAAATCAGCATGCGTGTTATGCACACTTTTATCGGATAACTCACGAAAAAAGTGCGCCCATGGTAACAAAAATCAAGTTTCGTGTCTTAGGTTTCCAAAAAGTGGATTGATTTTTAAGGAGATTTATCATTTCACCCGCGAGTTTTCGCTTGACCAAAATGGTGCAACGCAGTACCGTGTGCGTTCGTTTCGAAATCTCGGAACACATTACTTGGTGGCATCGACTCACAATGTTGAATGCAAACAAGTCGCTTTGACCCAGATTTTCCATTGGGATTTGTGATGGTGGTGGATGCATTTTTCGAGGCAATTTTGTTGCGAGTGAGAAGCCAATAGCTAGCTATTGGTAACGAAGAGCAGCAAAAATGGCCGAAAATGCGCCAACAACGCACAAATAGCGCGGAAAGCGCGCCTAATGGAAAGTCTGGGTCGTACTAGCTGTTTGTTCTAACCCATGCCAAAAGCGTGAGGAATTTGTTGGCGCAATGCTTCGAATCTGATTGAACGAATGCCTTAAGCGGTATCTCAAACTACTTCCAACGGACGTATAAAAGATGGCGTGGCGGCATAAAAAAGGGATATCAGCCTGAGCCTTCGTGCTGCAGTTTCGCAAGGAAAGAACATCCGATCAATCTCCTATGGACCTTGAAAGGACTTAATTTATGACTACAGAAATAACCGGCGCAGAGATTCTAGTCAAATGTCTCGCTGAAGAAGGTGTGGAACACGTGTTCGGTTACCCGGGTGGTGCTGTTCTCTACATCTACGACGCCATTTTCAACCAAGATAAATTTCAACATATTCTTGTTCGCCATGAGCAGGCAGCGATTCATGCTGCGGATGCTTATTCCCGTTCATCCCAAAAAGTCGGTGTCGCTTTAGTGACCTCCGGCCCTGGCGTGACCAATGCGGTAACGGGTTTGGCAACAGCGTATATGGATTCGATACCGATGGTCATCATCTCGGGCCAAGTGCCCAGCCATGCCATTGGTCAAGATGCGTTTCAAGAGTGCGATACGGTGGGCATTACGCGCCCCTGCGTCAAACACAACTTCCTCGTGAAGGATGTGCGCGATCTCGCCACAACCGTGAAGAAGGCGTTTTATATTGCCACCACAGGCCGCCCTGGGCCAGTGTTGATCGATATTCCCAAAGATATCAGCATGCACAAAACCACGTATCACTACCCCAAAGAGGTAGAGATGCGTTCGTACAAGCCTGTCGATAAAGGTCACGCGGGCCAAATTCGCAAAGCCGTGCAGCTTTTATTGTCGGCCGAACGCCCCATGATCTACACGGGCGGCGGCGTGATTTTGGCAAACGCTTCTGCTGAACTGAATAAGTTGGTCGATCAGCTTGGCTTCCCGTGCACCAATACCTTAATGGGCTTAGGGGCGTACCGCGCATCAGACGACAAGTTTGTCGGCATGCCGGGTATGCACGGCACGTACGAAGCTAATATGGCGATGCAAAATTGCGATGTGTTGATTGCCATAGGCGCGCGTTTTGATGACCGCGTGATTGGTAATCCGAAACACTTTGCCTCCTTCCCGCGCAAAATTATTCACATCGATATTGACCCATCATCAATTTCAAAACGCGTCAAAGTGGATATTCCCATTGTCGGCAATGTCAAAGACGTGTTGGTCGAATTTTTGTCGCAACTTAGCTCCGCCGAAATCAAGCCGAACCCAAGCAACTTGGCAAAATGGTGGAAACAAATCAACACTTGGCGTGAGCAAGATTGTTTGAAGTTTGCGCCATCTACAGAAGTCATCAAGCCGCAATCGGTGGTGCAAAAAGTGTGGGAACTCACCAAAGGCGACGCCTTCATCACGTCAGATGTGGGGCAGCATCAAATGTGGGCTGCGCAATACTATCGCTTTGATAAACCCCGCCGTTGGATTAACTCCGGCGGCTTGGGCACCATGGGTGTGGGCTTGCCGTACGCCATGGGCGTACAAATGGCGAACCCCGATGCGACAGTCGCTTGTATTACCGGCGAAGCCTCAATACAAATGTGCATACAAGAGCTAGCAACCTGCAAGCAGTATCACTTAACGCCCAAAATTATTCTGCTGAATAATCGCGCCTTAGGCATGGTGCGTCAGTGGCAGCAAATTGATTATGGTTCACGCTATTCCGAGTCGTACATGGATTCCTTACCTGACTTCAATATGCTGGCCGAATCATACGGTCACGTCGGCATGAAGATAGAGAAGCCTTCCGATGTCGATGGCGCACTGAAAGAAGCCTTTGCAATGAAAGATAAGTTGGTTTTCATGAACTTCATTACCGACCAGTCTGAAAACGTATGGCCGATGGTAAAAGCGGGTAAAGGCTTGACTGAAATGTTACTTGGCTCGGAGGATCTGTGATGAGACATATTATTTCAGTGCTTCTAGAAAACGAAGCGGGTGCTTTGTCACGTGTGGTTGGTCTGTTCTCTGCGCGTGGTTACAACATTGAAACCCTCACCGTCGCGCCGACTGAAGATGCAACGCTCTCGCGTATGACGATCGTCACCTCGGGTTCCGATGACATCATCGAGCAAATTACCAAACACTTAAATCGCCTCATCGAAGTCGTTAAAGTCGTCGATTTAACAGAAGGCTCGCACATAGAACGCGAACTCATGTTGATTAAAGTGCGGGCTGTGGGCAAAGAACGTGAAGAAATGAAACGGACGGCGGATATTTTCCGTGGCCGGATCATCGACGTCACGGAAAAAATGTACACCATTGAACTCACCGGCAACAAAGGTAAATTAGACGCCTTTATTGATTCGATTGATCGTACCGCGATTTTAGAAACGGTACGAACGGGAGGCTCTGGCATTGGGCGCGGCGAACGTATTCTAAAGATTTAGCCACCCGTGTCAATGTGCCAAACGATTTAATCAAACGCTTTTTTAAGTTTGAATTTTTGAATTCTGAGCTTTAGATTTTGAATTTCCTTCACCATCAAAAAAATTAACTTTATTAGGAATCATCATGAATGTTTTTTACGACAAAGACTGCGACCTCTCTTTAATCAAAGGCAAAAGCATTGCCATCATCGGTTACGGTTCGCAAGGCCACGCCCATGCACAAAACTTGAACGACTCTGGCTGTAACGTTACCGTCGCTTTACGCAAAGACGGCGCATCGTGGGACAAAGCAAAAAACGCCGGTTTGAAAGTAGCCGAAGTCAACGATGCGGTAAAAGCTGCCGACGTCATCATGATCTTGCTGCCAGATGAAAACATCGCTCAAGTCTATACAGAAAACGTTGCACCACACGCCAAACAAGGCGCTGTGTTGGCGTTTGCCCATGGCTTTAACGTGCACTACGGCCAAGTCGTACCACGTGCCGATTTAGACGTGATCATGGTCGCACCAAAAGCACCTGGCCACACTGTACGTAACACTTACAAGCAAGGCGGCGGCGTGCCCCATTTGATCGCCGTGTATCAAGACAAATCCGGCGCAGCGCGTGATATCGCCTTGTCTTATTCCATGGCAAACGGCGGCGGCCGTGCAGGCATTATCGAAACCAACTTCCGTGAAGAAACTGAAACCGATTTGTTCGGCGAGCAAGCTGTGCTGTGCGGCGGCGCGGTTGAGCTGATCAAAGCAGGTTTCGAAACCTTAGTTGAAGGCGGCTACGCACCAGAAATGGCGTATTTCGAATGTCTGCATGAACTCAAACTCATCGTCGATTTGATCTACGAAGGCGGCATCGCCAACATGAACTACTCCATCTCCAACAATGCAGAATATGGCGAATACGTCACTGGCCCGCGCATCGTCACGGCAGAAACCAAAAAAGCCATGAAGCAGTGTTTGACAGACATTCAAACGGGCGAATACGCCAAGAGCTTCATCTTAGAAAACAAAGCCGGCGCACCAACATTAATCTCGCGCCGCCGCTTAACGTCTGAGCACAAAATCGAAGAAGTCGGCGCAAAACTACGCGCCATGATGCCTTGGATTGCGAAGAGCAAATTGGTTGATCAGTCGAAAAACTAAG